>JASFHU010000340.1:0-5552 GCA_050123055.1 Anaerolineae bacterium | reverse complement strand
CTCGAGGAGGCTCTGAGAAGCGTATCGCTGTCCACCGTCGGCCAGGTCCTCGATCTGATCGAGGCCGGTCATCTGCAGGCGACCGCCAACCTGAACGAAGGTGATGAGCAAGAGTTCCTCGACATGCTGACAGCGGTGGGTTTTCACCCGGAGGACCGCAGCTCCGAGCCATTCATCGAAACGACCGTCGGCCGGGTGATCTTTAACCTGCACCTTCCTGGCCAACTACGCTTTGTCGACGACACCATGGACAAGGGCAAGCTCCAGGATCTGGTGGGCAAGTGCCATCACCGCCTGGGGATGAGCGCCACGGCCAACCTGGTGGACGAGATCAAGAGCATAGGATTCCGCTATGCTACCAAATCGGGTACCAGCATCGCCGTGAGTGACATCACCGTCCCGCCCGAGAAGGAAGTGATCCTCAGGATCGTTTCGGACGAGGTCAAACGAGTCGAGCACCAGTATCGCCGGGGACTCATCACCGAAGATGAGCAATACATGCGCACCGTGGAGCTGTGGACCAAAGCAACCGACGACATCACCGCGGCTGTGGCCAAAAACCTGGATCCTGATGGTCCCATCCGCATCATGGCCGTATCGGGTGCGACCAAGGGAAGCTTCACGCCCATTCGCCAGTTGGCCGGTATGCGAGGTCTGATGGCCGACCCTGCGGGCCGGATCATCGCCCTGCCTATCCGCTCCAACTTCCGCGAGGGCCTGACCGCCCTGGAGTACTTTATCTCCACCCACGGCGCGCGCAAGGGTCTGGCTGATACGGCCCTGAGAACGGCCGACGCGGGCTATCTAACCAGGCGCCTGGTGGACGTATCCCAGGACGTGATCATCGACCGGGTAGACTGTGGTACCCGGTCTGGAATCTGGTTATCCCTGGCGGAAACCCAGTCCATGGGCCAGACGATGGCCGAGCGGCTATTGGGCCGGGTAGCCATTGGCCCCGTGGTCAATCCAAAGACGGGTGAGATTCTCGTCGAGTCAGATGAGATGATCGACGAAGAACATGCTCAGATGATCGAGGAGGCAGAGATCGCGGAGGTGTACGTCCGCTCCCCCCTGACCTGCGCCCTTCGCCACGGGTTGTGCGCAAAGTGCTACGGCCGGGATCTGGCCCGCGGGGGACTGATTGAGATCGGCGAGGCAGTGGGGATCATTGCCGCCCAATCGATCGGCGAGCCCGGCACGCAGCTTACCCTGCGAACCTTCCACACGGGCGGCGTGGCCGGGGCTTCGGACATCACCCATGGTCTGCCTCGTGTGCAGGAGCTTTTCGAGGCCCGTATCCCCAAGGGCGAGGCTGTCATCTCGGATCTCGACGGTCGGGTCGAGGCGGAGCAGAAGGATGGCGTCCGTGTGCTCAAGGTGGTGCAACATGAGGTCTTTACCGACGAGTATCCGATCATCAGGAACTACCGGATCTTGGTAGAGGATGAGCAGTCGGTCACCGAAGGGGAGGCCATCGCCCAGTATGGAGAGAAAACCATCACCGTCTCCAACCCTGGAAGGGTATTTGTCGAGACGCCGGCCATTCTCATTGCGCCGGCCGACTCTACCTATCCGGTTGAAGTGCCTCTGCCTGCCAACTACCGGCCGATTGTAGAAGATGGGCAAACGGTGGCCGAAGGTGATGCGGTGGCCCAGTTCGGCGCCAAGCAGCTCACCGCGGCTACATCTGGCGTGGTGACTGTCCGCCCGCAGGCCAAGGTATACGTGCGCTGGGAGACACGCGACGAGCGGGAGTACGAGATTGCCACCACGGCCCGTCTGCGCATAGAACCCGGCTCAAAGGTCCAGGCAGGACAGCAGTTGACTGAGGGATCCATCAATCCAACGCGGCTGCTCCGTATCTTGGGGCGCGAAGCGGCCCAGGTCTATCTTTTGCAAGAGATCCAGCAGGTGTACCGCAGCCAGGGCGTGGTCATCAATGACAAGCACATCGAAGTCATCATTCGCCAGATGACGAGCAAAGTCCACATCATCCAAGCGGGCGACACCGAGCTGCTGCCTGGAGAGATGGTCAACCGGCTGGTCTTCCAGGATATCAACGAGGAGATCGTGCGGGCTGGTGGTCAGTCGGCGACGGCCCGGCCCGTGATGCTGGGCA
The DNA here is from genome assembly GCA_050123055.1 of Anaerolineae bacterium. Classification (GTDB taxonomy): domain Bacteria; phylum Chloroflexota; class Anaerolineae; order JAAYZQ01; family JAAYZQ01; genus JASFHU01. The sequence goes on along the minus strand of JASFHU010000340.1, from coordinate 3,433 downwards.
TCACCAAGGCAGCCCTGAACACCGAGAGCTTTCTTTCGGGAGCCTCGTTCCAACATACGATCAATGTGCTGGCCGGTGCGGCCATTGAGGGCAAGGTTGATGGCCTGTACGGACTGAAAGAGAACGTGATCATCGGCAAGCTAATCCCGGCCGGGACTGGCTACCGACGCTCACGAGAGCTGGCTGAGCAGGAGCGCTCGGCGCTGGGCAACTCTCTCATCTCCTCCAACCTGGTCAGTGCAGGCGACTGATCGTTGACTCGAAGTAGAACGGCGCGGGTCCAGTGACCCGCGCCGTTTTTTGTGCCTTCCGGCGAGTCTCCTTCACCACCGATTAGCGCATCCCCAACAATTCTACGGCCAGCCGGGCGTAGACTCGTGCTGCATCCACCACGTCGTTCAAACGGATCTGCTCGTCCTGCGTGTGAGCGTAGCGTTCCTCACCCGGTCCAAAGCCCACCGTCGGGATATTGGCCACACCCGCCGAGTAGGTCCCATCGGTGGAAAAATTCCAGCGGCCCAACCGGGGCCGGTATCCTAGCGTCTCTCGCACGCTGCGCACCACGGTCTGCACCAGGGAGTGATCTTGGGGCATGGCCCAGGCAGGAAACACATTCCTCGCCCGGCAATCAAAGCCGGTATAGCTCGCAGTCCGGTATTCGGTTACGCTTACGGTGGCGTCGACCTCTTCTGTGTTGATGATGTTTTGGATCTCGGCCAGCGCTTTGCGCTCGGTCTCGCCCAGGGTCAGGCGACGGTCGATGTAAAAGGTACAGCAATCGGGCACGGCGTTGCGGCTTGCGGCCTGGCTCTCGATCTCTGTGACCGCGATCGTGCCCTGGCCCAGGAAATCGTCATGAGCTAGCCGGGGGGCCAGCAGCTCAATGCCAAAGATCAGGCGTGCTGCATTGTGGATGGCGTTACTGCCCAGGTCGGGAGCCGAGGCGTGGGCTGCCTTGCCGCGCACCTTGACTCGCATCTCTACCCGGCCTCGATGCCCTATGCGTACCTGCAGGTTGCTCGGCTCGCCCAGCACCACATAGTCGGGGCGAATGCCCTCCTCTTCTACCAACGCCCGCATGGCCAGCCCCTCACAGGGCTCCTCCTGGACCACACCGAACAGGTATAGGTCTCCAGCCAACTGCACACCGGCTTCGACCAACGCCCCGACGGCGTAGACCATTGCTGCCAGCCCGCCCTTCATATCGCAGGCCCCGCGACCATAAAGCACGCCGTCCTCGATTACGCCATCGTAGGGAGGGTGAGACCAACGCTCCGGTTCGCCCACATCCACCACATCCAGGTGGCCGTTGTAGACCAGCTTTGGGCCGCCGCCAGTTCCGATCCGCCCGATGACGTTGCCCATGCGGTCGTTCCAGACATCTGCGAAACCAACGCGCCGCATCTCACTGGCCAGGCGGGACGACACCGCCTCCTCGTGGGTGGACAGGCTGGGTATGCGAACCAGATCCTGCAAGAACTTGGCCATCGCTTCGGCGCGGCTTGCCGGGAAGTGGATATTCACCCTCGAGCCTCCTGTCCAGTATGGTACCTCGGCCTATTGTACGCCAAGCTGCTATCAGTGTCAAGCGATGTGCGCCGCAATGTGCGCCGCATCACTCACCGCCTTTGCCAGGAAGACTAAGGGATGGTATACTGGACGGCGTTTGTCCGCTTTGGAGGCAATTGTGTCTTTTTTGAGCGTTATCTACCTGATCGCAGCCCTGGTGGTCGCCCTGTATGGGGCGAATGCCTTGTTGCTATCAGTCCTATACCTGCGCCGCCGCAAGGACCGCCCAACCCAGGTCCCCGAGCCTGAGACGTGGCCGGTCGTAACGGTGCAGTTGCCGGTCTACAACGAGCTCTACGTCCTGAAACGATTAGTTGACGCCGTAGCCCAGCTCGACTATCCCCGCGAGCGGCTGCATGTCCAGGTGTTGGACGATTCCACCGACGAGACTACGCGGATCGCACGAGCGCACGTCGCCTACCACCGGGCACGGGGTCTGAATATCGAGTTGGTGCACCGGCAGAACCGGGCTGGATTCAAAGCGGGCGCCCTGGCCAACGGTCTTGAGACGGCACGGGGCGAACTGATCGCCATTTTGGACGCGGACTTTGTGCCATCGCCCGATTTCCTGAAACGAACGGTGCCCCATCTGGTGACTGAGCCCTGCCTCGCCTTTGTGCAGACGCGCTGGGGCTATCTCAACCCCAACTATTCAGCCCTGACCCGCGCCCAGACCATCGCCCTTGACGGGCACTTTGTGGTGGAGCATCTCGGCCGCAACCGGAATGGTCTGCCGATGAATTTTAACGGTACCGCCGGCGTGTGGCGGCGCAGAGCTATCGAGTCGGCCGGTGGCTGGCAGGCTGACACCCTGATCGAGGATGTGGATCTCAGCTTCCGTGCCCAATTGGCAGGCTGGCAAGCACTCTATCTACCGGAAATCGAATCCCCGGCCGAGCTTCCACCCCAGATGGCCGCCTTCAAGCGCCAACAGGCTCGCTGGGCCACCGGTCAGGCCCAGTGCTTGGTCAAGCTGACCGGCTCACTGCTGTCCGGAAAGCCCCATCCCAGTTCTTCCCCTGAGGGGGTGAGAGAGTTGGGGGAAGGCTCGCCGTCTCACTTTTCCTGGGCCGCTCGCCTCGAGGGAGTGCTCCATCTCAGTGTCTGGCTTGGACATCCCATGTCGCTCGTTTTCCTGCTCTTGACGCTGCCCATGTTGCTTGGTCACATACCCTTGACCTTTAATCTGACGATCTTTTGGATAGTCGCCCTGGGCCCAATGGTCGCCTATGCCCTGTCGCAGCGACACCTCTATACCGATTGGAAACGACGCATGCTCTTCATGCCCGTTCTGGCCCTCCTGGGGGTCGGGTTGGCCCTATCGAACACCCTGTCCATCGCGCGGGGACTGCTGACGCAGGATCGCTCCTTCCGCCGGACACCCAAGTTTCGCATCGAGCGCCGGAGTGATCTGTGGGCCAGCAATCGCTATGCACTGCCTTTCCAGTGGGTCTCGATAGGAGAACTTGCCCTGTCAGGCTATGCCCTGGCGACGGTCGCCGTGGCCCTGGCAGTGGGCAACTATTTGGCCGTGCCTTTCCTGCTGCTGTACGTCGGAGGTTATGGCTATATCGGCTTGTCTGGTCTGCGCGATGCCTGGTTCCGCTGGCAAGCACGGCCCCACCTGGACCGCCGGGCGATGGCAGCCGATTCCCAGGCCAAATAGCAAAAAGGCCAGCCACGGCCAGGGGCCAGCGCAAATGCGCTGGCCTTCTTTCTATGGTGCCACATGGTACCCACCCGGCGAGCATTCTCGCTGCAGTGGTACCCATCATGGCGCTGAATAGACATCTCGATGGAGCAGCCGGAAGTCCTTTGACATACGGTGATAATCTTGGTATAATGAAGAGTGGAGATAAGATGA
>JASFHU010000339.1:0-5572 GCA_050123055.1 Anaerolineae bacterium | reverse complement strand
TCTCGGTCTCTTCGTAGGGCCCAATCAGGCTGAGTCCCATTTGGGATTTTGACTCTGGATCCACGATGCGGTCAAAGGTGTATTTCACAGCCTCGGCGTTGAAGGGGGTGCCGTCGTGGAACGTGACATCGTCGCGCAGCTTGAAGGTATATTCGGTCGCGTCCTCGCTGACCGACCATTCCGTGGCCAGGCCGGGCACAAACTCGCCCACCTCGACCTGCCAGATCAAGGGATCGGTCATCGGCATAGTGATACGCCCTACACGGGTGAAGGTAGTGATGTTGGGATCGAGGATGTCAAAGCCACTGGGCATACCGATGACGACGGTTTTCCCTGTCTCTGGCTCGGGTGTAGCGGTGACGACCGTCTCTACCTCAACCTCGACGACTTCAGTCACTACTTTCTCTACCACCTTTTCCACGACCTCGGGTGTGCCCGCGACGACAACCGTCTCTTGCACAACCTGCGTCACCACCTGCTCAACGATTTTTTCGACTACCTCTGGCTCTGGCGCCGCGCCACAGCCTGCAAGCAACAGGCTGCTGACGACCAACAGGGCCAGAAGCGTCATCCAACTTTTCTTACCGATCATCATTTTACCCCTCCTCTTAGGTTCTGTCTGCTGAATGCCACCGACAGTCGACGTTGCTTCACCAAGCAATTTTTGGCAAAGCAAGAACAGCTTTTCCTTTTTTCGAACCACCCCCTTTCTCTGCGGAACCGATCGCAAGCCAGTGGCCGATTCTCGTATGGATGCCAGAGCAGCATTGCGATAGAATACACAGCACTTGAGTCGAGAACGAAATGGACCACCCTCTTGTGGGCCACATCTCGACGGCGGATTATCCATCCAAGATCTTTGCCTTGTCGGCGTCGAACATGATGTAGGCGTACTCTCCGGGATAGCACCAACAGGGCGCCACCGGTGCGGCAATCAAGAGCGTCTGTTCGAAGGGTGCCTCGAAGGTCTGGCGCACGGTCAGATCGTACATGTTGAGCAGTTCACCCAGTACCGGCACCCCGGACACCGGCTGCCCATCGAACACCGTGCGCGGCGTGATGGCCGGGTTGGGGATGATCAAGCCCCCCTCGCGCGGCTTGATGATGTGTGCGTTGTGCTCATGGCCGCTGTCGCCCCGCACCACAACCTGCTTGGGCGGTGCCTTGACCTCGCCGGGCAGCATGCCCAAATAGCGCATTACGTTGAAAGTGCCAGCCACACTCCTCTCCACCCACTCGTCGTACAGCGCCCCACCTCCGCCGCACTCAGCGACAATGACTTTGGCTCCCAGGCGTTCCGACTGCCGCCACATCTGGCCTGTCCGCCACTCGTCAAAGAGCAGGATGGGCATGTTAAAGGCGCGGGCCATACCCTTGGAGACTGGGTCTTTGGTGAACTCGATCATGTGGACCGAGTGGGCCTCGCCGCCACTGTGGAAATCGATATGGAAATCGAGATGGGCCAGAAATTCGTCGGTCAGCACGGTGGCCATCTGCTCGCTGACGGTCTTGACGGGTTGAGTGTACTTGCCGTGACCAGGCTCAAAAAAGACAGCGTTGACGTTCTGTCCATCGCCCGGCGTCTCGCGCGACAGATCTCCAGCCCCCAATGGATTGCAGATGGGCACGGCCATGACCGTACCTGACAATTCCTGTGGGTCCAGAAGCTCGAGAATCTTGCGGATAGTACCCACGGAGGGTATGACTTCGTCGCCGTGTATAGCACCGGTCAGACCCAGAGTCGGGCCAGGCTTTGCTCCTTTGACCACATGCAGCGGCAGTCTTAGCTCTGCCCCGCTGGGCATGGTTGTGACAGGCAGCCAAGTAAAGCTCGACCCCAGATTCATTCTTTCTGCTCCTTTCGGCCTGCAATTCAAGACAGCCAGTGGCAGGCAGAGCCGGACTGTCTGCCTGTGATTCTCGCCTAGCGCTCCAGTGGCAGGTCGACCCAGCGCCGCTCATGGACGGAGAGCTCTACGGCGTTGACCACCTCCTGCACCCAGGCCCCATCCTCAAAGTTGCCCTGGTTCCTCTCGCCACCCTCAAGGATTTCGTCGACAAAGTCCTTGATCAGGTTGGCATAGAAAAGGGAACGCCAGGACTCGCGTGGATGGCCGCCCGCCGGGTAGAACCGCTGCGGAATCTCAAGCTCCCGGAACTCGACGCTGTCTGGCGTGGCAACTTTGATCGTCTCGGCAATTCCGAACTCCTCGACAAGGCGGCATATGATGGCCCCGTGGCTGCCATAGATTCGGGCCTCGACGCCGGGGTAGTTGCCGACGGTGACCAGGCTTGACTGAATGGAACCAATCGCACCGTTAGTGTATTCGCCGACAAAAATGTCGCCGTCATCCATGTTGATGCGCGTCATCCGGCCGGTATCCCGCACCATGCGCTCCGGAACAAAGTTGCGCATGGTACCGACCACGCGCTTGTAATCCGCACCAACCCACCAGTGGCCGATGTCGATAATCGGCGAGCCATATCCTTCCAGGGAACGGGTCTGAATAGCCGAGGGATCGACCGGGTGCTTTGTGAGCCAGTCAGGAAGGGGACGCGGCATCTGACGCAGAGGAACCTGGGGATCGAGCCACTGGGAATTTTGCTCGTAGCCGTTAAAGATAAAGGGCGTGCCGACAAAGCCCTCGTCCATCAGGGACTTGGCGTATTGCACGCCCGGGCTGTAGCGGAAAGTGAAGCCCAGTTTAGTCTTCAGGCCCTTGCTCTTGGCCAGCTCAGAAGCGCGCAGTGTCTCGCGATAGTCGTAGGCCACGGGCTTTTCGCACAGGACGTGCTTGCCAGCCTCGAGGGCCATCCAGGCAAGCTCAAAATGGGCCTGTGTTGCCGTGGCGACGTCAATCACGTCGATATCGGGTCGCGATACGACGGCTTGCCAGTTGGTGGTTGCCTCTGGCACGCCAAACTGCTGGGCCAAGTCCTGGGCCCGTTCCTCCACCAGGTCACTGATCACGGCAATCTCGCATCGTGGATCTCGTTGCCAACCGGGGATGTGGGCAAGCTGGGCCCATCGGCCCGCACCGAGTACACCAATGCGCAGTCTCTCCCTAGTCATCCGTTGAACACTCCTTCTGGACCACGAAATTCCCGCCTAGTAGTACGGCCCGGATATTCTTGGGCTCGCGCAGCAATGAAACGTCCCCCGTCGCGTCACCCAACACCGCCACCACGTCGGCCTGGTATCCGGGAGCCAACCGGCCGATTTGGTCGGCCATGCCCAGACAGGCGGCTGCCGTCGATGTGCCGGCGCGTAGCGCTTCTAAAGGCGTGAGCCCCGTATCCGCAAGGTACTCTAGCTCCCCGGCATTCTCGCCCCGGACCCAGTCGCCGATGTCAGTACCCAGGCAAATCTGGACACCAAGCTGCCTGGCCCTTTGTAAGCGCTCTTTCTGCAAGTCCACGAAACGGCGGGCATTACGCACCCGCGGGGAGTCCTGCTCCTCAGGCCTAGCGCTCTCTGAAATATGGCGCGCAGCGCTCAGGGTGGGCACCAGGTATATGCCCTGCTCAGCCATGAATACCAGATCTTCGTCTTCAACGGGACCCAGATGCTCGACAGAGTGGACCCCCGCCTGCAGGGCATTTTTGAGCCCTGGACCGGAATAGGCGTGCGCCGCCGTGGGCAGTCCAAAGGCGCGCCCTTCTTCCACCACCGCCGCGACCTCGTCCAGCGTGAACTGCCGCTGCGCGTGTGCCCCGGTGCTCATATCGCCGGTGGTCGCGATCTTGAGAAAATCGGCGCCGGCTCGGATGATCTCGCGAACCTTGGCCCGGACGGCGTCTGTGCCATCGGCGACGCCGTCGGGGATTCCTGGTAGCCGGGGCACATTCCGGCGGAGTCCGGTGGCTGGAATAAAGCCATCGGCCAAACCTGCCGTCTGGGTAATGATCACCAGGCAGATGCGTAGCCTGGGACTGAGGATCAAGCCCGATTCTGCCGCCTGCTTGACGCCTTGGTCCACGCCCGCGCAATCGCGAATCGCGGTGAAACCACGCTCCAGGGTCAGCCGCAGGTTGGCTGCTGTCTCCAGTACGGCACGACTGATGGGCGTGTTGGCCCGTTCGGCCAAGTCGCCGCTGGGATAAGCCAGGTGATCGTGGCAGTCGATCAGGCCTGGCAAAAGGGTTGCGTCACCAAAGGCGCAAATCGATACACCCGACGGACTGCCAATCTCCTGTGCCGAGCCGGCCGCCACGATTTTGGCACCGTCGATCAGGACCGCGCCGCCCCGGATGGCACGCTCCCCGTCGAATAGCCGGTCGGCCGTCAGCAGCGTGTGCATCTCAGGGTAGCTCCAACCCAAGCTCCTGGCGGTAGGCATCCAGTTCCTCCAGGTTTTCCCAGTCCAGAGTACGTTCCCCGCCCTCGATCTGGTAGATCATCTCCACCAGGCGCTCATTGAGGGGGACCGGCACGCCGTACTGGTGCGCCTTGTCCACGACTGCCCCCGTCAGTCCCCTTCGTGTCTCAGACGGCCTATTGCGATAGACGATGTCCCACCACACACCGCTGGCGGTCTTGACGTACTGGTGCTCGTCCCGATCCTGGTGACGGGAGAGCACGTCCAGGTACTCCTCCCAGTAGTCATGGGTACGCTGCACGTCCTGGGCCTTTTGGGGCCGATACATCGCCGGTTCAAAAGAAGCCGAGACTGGAATCTCTATCCCCGCGGCGTCGGCCACGTCCAGTGCCTCGCCGACGAGGAGAATGCCCAGGCACCGCCATCTTGGGTCACCCAGCACTCGATGAACTGGTGCGTCCACCAGGGCCGTGAGAGTGATCTGGGAAAAGTAGCACTGCTTGCCCCAGATCTCACCCAGGATGTTGGTCGACACGTGAGTGTCAGTCAGATTCGAAAAGGCCGCCTCCAGCCAGCGGATCCGGGGCGTGATCTCGCCGCTCAACTCGCCGACGTGGAGAGGGCCCTCATGGACGAACTCAATGTGGCCCGGGTTCACCAGCGCGCCACCATAGTTGGGCACTGTGCCCACAATCTGTGACGGAGCCACGTAGGCCTGCAAGGTCTCAACATTGAAGCCGTTCTGCAGCGACACGATGACGGTCTCGGACGTCAGCAGGTGCTTGATCGAGTCCATCGCCTCAGAGGTGTGCTGGCTCTTGACGCCCAGGAATAGCATGTCCAGCGGACTCTCGAGGTCGGTGGTTAGGCAGGATCTCACCGCAAAGTGCTTAGCCCCACGTACGCCGTCGGTGTCCAACCCCTTGGTCCGCAGAGCATCTACGTGTTCCAACCATTTGTCCGTCAACGTTACGTCATAGCCCGCTTGAGACAGGTATGCCCCGGCCAAACCGGCTATCGCTCCGGAGCCGACAACGACAATCCGGTACCGCTTCAGGTCTGACACCTTCTATCCCCCTTTCGGAGCACCTGCGACTCGCTGCCAGGGAGCCACGGGCGGAATTTCCACGTGTTGCGGGGTGGTTGCCACCTCGATGAGGGCTGGTCGACCGTCTTCCAGAGCCTCTTTCACGGCGGGGCCGAATTCCTTTGGGTTCCGAATCTGCATCCCCTGCAGCCCAAAGCCCCGGGCA
>JASFHU010000338.1:0-5573 GCA_050123055.1 Anaerolineae bacterium | reverse complement strand
TAGCGCAGAGCGAACTCGCTTTGGCCCAGGAGGCGCGTGACCACCCACAGGAGCACGAAATACAAAGGAGGATGGTTGTCAATCGTGACAACGTCGTCAACGTTGTCGGTGAGGGTGATCTGGCCGGATAGGGCGTAGAACAGGGTCTCCTGGCTGCGGTGCAAGCTAAGACTCTCGTCCCACCAGAGGCTTTTATCACCCAGCGCCCAGACACCTCGCGCAAAGGCAAGGAGCGTCAGAAGGGCTATGGCCCAGTACCGAATTCGCACAGCTCTCGATCCAGGGGACATCATGTAGTAGCCAACCGGTTCCCAGTCATGGGCTACTTGTTGTCGGGCTTACCTTCGCGCCACAGTTGCAGGCGGACCTGTACCAGTTCTCGAAAGGCACGAGTGATGACGTTAATGTTGGCGCCGGTCTGGCTGCCCACCACGCGCGGGCGATGCGTGACCGGCAGCTCGACAAAGCGGTAGCCGGCCCGCTTGGCGCGCACCAGCCACTCGATGCTAAAGGTGGCCCCACGGGAGGCAATGGTGGGGGCCAGGTTCTGAATGATGTCGCGGCGAAATAGTTTGAAGCCGCAATCGACATCGCGGACGGTGTAGCCAAAGAGGAGGGTACAGAGTGCACTCCAGCCCTTGCCATAGAAGACCCGCATGAAGGGATCGCGGCGAGGGGCTCGATAGCCAGCGATCAGGTCGGCCTCATCCATGTGGGGCTTGAAGCGTTCCAGTTCGCTGAGCACGAACTGGCGGTCGGCATCGGTGTAAAAGATCCAGTCCTTTTCGGCGCTGGTAAAGCCGCTAAAGACGGCGGCTCCAAAGCCCTGGTTGACGGGATGCTCTACCAACCGCACGTGAGGATGTGATTCCATCACCCGTCGCGTCACGTCACCTGTGCCATCAGAACTTCCATCGTCGACGACAATGATCTCGTACTCGTCTGCGTTGGCCTCCAGGGCTGGAGTGGCCTCCTCAACCATCGGTTCGATGTTGTCAGCCTCGTTGTAGGCTGGCATGACCAGAGAGATACTGGGCATCTAGGACTCCTCTTTTGGTGGTTTTCGACGCCAGAAGGTACCCAGGAACGTATCAAGCAGGTTCACCCGTTTCGGCATCTCTGTGCGGGGACCTTCATACCATTCACCCTCGGTCCGATCGGCCAGCCACTTATGCCGCTCCAAAAAGGCGGCCTCAAAGCGGCCGGCAAGGGCCTCGGTGTCCTCCTGCTCCAGAAGATCGCGGATCGAGGCCAGAGAGGCGGACAGGACATCGAGCCAGCGCAGGATATTGTCCTTGTTCAGCATATACAGCTCGCTATTTGCGGCGGCATCGACGGTGACCATCTGGGTACTGGCGTCAAAGGATGGGCCGGCAACCTTGCGCAGCTCACGCCAGGCCGGCTGGTGGATGACCGTGTCGAGCATGCCCAGGGACAGAAGGGCGGGCAGATGCTCCACCGCCGCGAGCAGGCCATCGTGCTCGGCGACGTCGGGGAACAGGGGCTTGGCTCCCAGGATGGCCACCAGATCGGTGGCCAGCTTGACTGCATCGGAGTCGGCCGTGGGCGAAGGCAACAGGCAGAAAATCCCGTTCTGGAACAGGTCTGCCCGGGCGGATTCCGCACTCCACGGGCCATGGATGACGGTGCTCAGGATGGGATCGCCGCCGACAAAGTGGATGCCTTCGGGGAGGTGCTTGGCTGCCCAAGCCATGACGGGACCTTTGAGTGAGGCGGTGTCCATGACGACGCAGCCAGGACGCAACTCAGGACCCAGTGCCTCTAGTGTCTCCTCCATCTCCCCCAGCGGCTCGGCCAGGATAACCAGATCGGCTTGGTCGCAAGCAGATATGAGGTTCCAGTGGGTCCGATCGACGGCCCCTTGCCGCTTGGCCTGATCGATGACCGATTTTTCCCGGTCGTGACCTATCACAGCGCTGGCAACCTCGGCCTGCCGGACGGCCAGGCCGAGGGAGGTGCCAATGAGGCCCAGACCCACAATGGTAATGCGTGGTTTCGATGTGCTCACGTCTACTCCTTTTCTAGTTCGTGCTATCGGCAGCCTGCAAGGCTGCCAGCAAGGGATCGTCCCCCTGACGTGACGGATCTTCGTGCCGGCGGATGAGGCTCACCGTGATGGCTGAGCAATCCGCCTGCCAGGCCAGTTCGGCGCCGAGGTCCGGGTGGTGCTGGTGAATGTAGAACGGCCGACGCCAGCCGTCCCGCTCCTCCTGCCCCAACCGCTCCAACAGGCCAGGCCAAGAAGCGCGCATCAGCACCACTGCCACCCGATGCCACAAGCGGGGTCCACCCCTGGCAGGCACGCCCTTGCCCACGTCGTGCAGCAGGGCCGCGGCCAGCAGATCGGGCTCCTCATAGCCCTCGTGTTGCAGTGTACGGAACACGTTCAAGGCGTGCTGGCGGTCCTGGCTGGGCATGGCCCGGAACAGTTCCAGCGCCTGTGGCGAGAGGTAGCGCTCCAGGAGTGCCACCTCGACCTCGGCTGGCCGGATCCAGGCGCTGGTGGCCTGGATGAACTGCCGCACCCGATAAACAGCCGACATGGCCTAGGAACCCATGATCAGTCCCACCAATGCATTCCTGGCCGGGCCCAGGATCCAACCCAATGGATTGAACCCGGTGAACCAGCCAAGGGACAGCAGGCCCAACAACAGGATGGGCCCATAGGCGGCCAGGCGGTCCAGGCGGTTGCCCCACTCATAAGCCCACTGGGTACGAAAGGTCCCAATGATGCCTTGCACGACGTGGAAGCCATCCAGCGGCGGCAAGGGAATCAGGTTAAAGAGGGCCAGGCCGATGTTGACATATACCATGGCCCACAGAAAGGCTACCAACAGATCGGGCAAGTCCCCAGACCACAGGCGCAGCGGAATGGCAACAAGTGCGGCCAGGACCAGGTTGGAAAAGGGACCGGCGGCAGAGGTCAACCCCATGCCTACCCGGGGGTTGGTCCGCAGGTTGTAGGGGTTGACGGGCACCGGCTTGCCCCAGCCGATCCCCCAGCCGGCGAAGGCCATGAACAGGATCATCAACGCGCCCAATGGGTCAAAGTGTTTGATCGGGTTCAGTGTCAGGCGACCCAGGCCACGGGCCGTGTTGTCGCCCAGCTCGTAGGCCGACCAGGCGTGGGAGAACTCGTGAATGCTGATGGACAGCACGAGCGCCAGCAAGAAATAGACTATTTGTAACAGGTCGGACATTCGTCACTCCTTGGCGCATTCTACCGCAGATGCGAACGGACAGGAAACGGGCTCGATCTGTGGCTTGGCGCCGATCCGCGGTCATTATACTCGAAAAGATCAGAGGGGACAAGTGAGAATGCACACATTCCCCAACGCGTCTGTCTTGATACATCTCAGGGAAGCTGGTTCACCGATAGTGTATATCGCTCATCCGGCCCGAAACTGCCGTTGGTTGACCGAATGCGCATCACCACGACTTCGTCGCATGTGGAGAGCCACTCGACGCGGGCTTGGCCGCCGTCGGTGTCGCTCCATGTGCCACTACAGGTGGGAAGTTCTAGTGCAGTGGAGGCGGAGCCGCCAAGGCTGTGGGTCAGCACCTCCAGATGCAGGCCAGTCCAGACCCAGAGATGTACCACCTCCTCGTCGCCGTGTGGGTCCAGGGTGCGGTTCTGGGACTCGTTGACGGCGATGGACGAGTGGTTGGGCGGGTCATCATCCTCCCAGCGATCACCAATCTTCTGCGGCGTCTGGGTGTAGGCGACGATCCAGCCCTCCTCCAGCGCAGTCGAGCCTTTCTGGGACGCGGGCAAGACCAGCAGTGGCACGTCGAGGACGGCAACATCCCCGGGTGCTGGTGGAACCGAGAGAGGTGTACTCTGGAGCAGGATGCGCAGAGCATATTGGCCCGGTGGAACGCCGTCGAGCCACAGGAGCCTGCGCTCCTGGTGCAGGTCTCCCTGTTTCCATTCGCGATATGGAATGATGTCATCCGAGTGTGAAACGTCTCGGTCGCTATCTGGTCCTACGAGCTGCAGCGAGAGGACGTAAGAGCCTTGGTGCTTCTCGGTGCTGCGAAGGAACAGGTCGGCCCACACAAAACCATCCCCGCCTATGAGGTTGTAGCCCAATACTTCCAAGGGCACGTCAAAGGTCGCAGGAGAGGCAAAGCCCATCGCTGGAAACGGCACACCACGCCGTGTCTCGAGCGCCTGAAGGGGTTGCTTCGTGGTGTAGGTGTCCAACGGTTGCCCCTTTGCCAGAGGCGTGACACGAAGATCGTACTCACCCACCAGGTGCGGCGGATCCCACTCCACCGTGACAAAGTCGCAGGTCAAGCCCCTTGAGACACCTGGCAACGGCCGTGTTTCCTCATATACCGGCGAGCCATCCGGCATCGACAGGGCTAGCCGGTAGGCATCGGCGTCGGTGTCCTCGCCTGTCCGATACCAGCACATGTATAGCGACAGTAAAGGCGAGCGGCCCAGATGCAGGAACAGGGTGGGCCGGACGAGGCCCAGGCTGTCGCCAACCCAATGGCTGATTCCGACCCCATGCGGCAAGGCGCCCTCTAGGGAGAATACAATGATATCGCGGTCCTGAAAGACCGGTTCCAGCGCGTTGATCAGAAAGCGCATGCTCTCTGGCACGCTCTTGGTCTGGTTCTTGTGGATGACAAGGTAGCGCACGCCGGCTGCTTCCAGGTCGGCCAGGGCCTGCTCTGGCGCATTCCCCGGATCGCTGGCAAAGTCCTCCACCACCCAGGTGGCCAGGAACGGATTGGAGAGCATGAACTCGCGGGCGCTGTCCGGGATGCGATAGTCCCAGCCTCCGACGAGTGGCTTGGTGTGGATCGTCTGGAAATAGCGGTGCACCTCACCGTCAGAACGGGTCAGGGGCAGGTCGACGAGGGCATAGTCCTCGCCATCTGCAGCGATTTGAGAGTAGAAATCAGAGTTTGGTGGGGCGAGCGTGGTCTGTTGGGGTACTACTGCATATTCGAACAAGATCAAGGCCGCAGGGATGACCAGCAGCCAGGACTTCTGAAAGCGGTCAGAGAGGTAGGCAGAGGCCAGTCCAACCAACACACTCACGGCAGCCATCAATCCCAGGTTGAAGCGATTGGGCCAATTGAAGCCGAAGGTCGAGAATAGATCCGTTGCCAGGCCGAACGGCAGCTTGATCTCGGGATAGACATTTCCATTAAAGCGCAGGATGGGACCAAGGGCCAGCACAAAGAAGAACAAACCGGCCAGCAGCCAGGGTAACGCCTTTCGTGGACGGACAATCACGACCAAGATTGCCAGAGCCAGCGGCACAAGGCCGATGTAGGCCCAGAAGTGAGCATTGATGGCAAACCTACCATAGGTGCCCGCCGTCCAGGAGCCAAGGAGAGGGTGACGTTGTGGGGGCAGTATGTAGGCCAGTAGATCGGTCTGAGTGCCGGCAGCACCGCCGCGCAGCAAGCCTTCCCCCCCGGGTTGCTGTAGCGATTGCCAGGTGAGGATCAACAACGGGCTCAGGATCAGAACGGCCAGTAGGGCAGCCAGTAGGAGCTTTAGGGGCGCCCCCTTGGGCCATTGCCTGGAT
>JASFHU010000337.1:0-5575 GCA_050123055.1 Anaerolineae bacterium | reverse complement strand
GTCAACGAGACGCTCCTCCAGCAGGCTGGGTGGGACCACGTCCCCGCGACCTGGGCGGAGTTCGAGCAGGCCTGCTTTGACGTGGCGGCCGCAACCGGTGCGCGCTGCTACCCCTTTGTCGAGAGTGTCTCCACCTTTAACGCCTGGCTCTACAGTCGCGACGGCCAGCAGCTCGATCCATCGGGTCAGCGGGCCACCTTCAACGGGCCGCCCGGCGTAGAAAGCCTGATCCTGCTCCGGCGCCTCATGGACGTGGGATTGGCTTGGCGCCCCGAGGAACCATACGGGGACTATGTCGCCTTTGCCAATGGGCAAGCAGCATTCACCTTTTCGTCCACCGGAAACAACCAGCTCTACCTGGACGCCTACGATGGGGCTCTCCGGAGTGGCGTATCCCCATTCCGTTGGCGCCAGACTACTATCCCCCAGTCAGACCCGGGTAATCCCGCCACCGCCCTCTATGGCAGCAGCTTTTTCATCCTGCAAACCGATCCTGCCCGGCAAGAGGCAGCCTGGCGACTCGTTCGTTGGTTCACCGACCCCCAGCAGACAGCTCGCTGGGCCGCGGACATGCAGTCTATGCCCGTCCGGCTCTCGGCCCTGGAGTGGATGACAGACACGCTGGAAGCATACCCCTTCTTCCGATCCCAGGTCGAGCAGATCCTGCCCCACGGACGACCGGAGCCGGCAGTCGTGGGCGAACTCGAGATTCGGGACATCCTGTACACCGCGATCCTCTCTGTGACGCAGGGTTTCGCCGATCCTCAGGTTGTACTGGACCAGGCCGCTCGCGATGCAGACACCGTCCTATCAGGTCAAAGGTAGGGAAACCATGCGCACCCTGGTGATTGCTCCCTGTTCCGCCAAGAAGCGAGGTGATGTACCCCATCCTGCCACCGCCGCCGACTTGGCCGATCCTGAGCGGCGACGGCAGGCCGAGGCCCGCCTGGCAGAATATGCCTCTCCCGCTCTCGAGATCTATACCGGCACGCATCATCAGTTGGTAATGGACGGTGTACGGTCAGTGTGGCAGCGCTGGGGGCGCGAGACAATGGACGTCGCCATTCTCTCCGGGGGCTACGGTCTGCTGCGCGCCGACGACGAGGTCATCCCCTACGACGTGACCTTTGACGAGTTTGACGAGCAGGCACTGGCAACCTGGGCCGGACGCCTGAAGATCCCTGAACAGACTGCTACCTTGGCAGGCCAGTACGATCTGGCCTTCTACCTCCTGAGCGGCCGCTACCTGGCCGTGCTCGATCTGCCACTAGAGGTTCCCGATTCGGTCCAACAGATCGTGCTCACCGGGCAGGACAGTCTGGATCTGGTACCGGCCGCACCCAACATCCACCCCTTCGTTGCCTCCGGGACGGTGGCTGCCCGCCGCTGGCACGTCAAGGCGCCCCACGTGCGGGGGTTCCTCTTTGGCAGGCTGTGCAGCCAGATCGCGTACCACGGGCCGGTGGTATTGGAGTGGCTAACCCAACATCCGGAGGACACAGAGCTCCTGTTTTACAAGAGGGTGCGCTGGCGCCCCCAGATGCCGCTGTGGTAAGCTAGCCACCTGGGAATCTAGGCTCCATCCACTGGCCCGGCCGATCCCCCGGTCGGTCCCGCAACTAGGCTGTCCAAAAGAGCATCGTAACGAGCCGCCATCTGTAGCCAGTCGAAGCGGCCTACGTGTTGCCGAAGGGAGAAGGAACGCACCTCCCCGGCATGGCGGATGGCGTGCCGCAACCGGGTGAGCAGGCCATCAAAGTCGTCATAGAGGCAAGTCGTGTGGTGTCCCTGCGGGATCAGCTCTGGGTAGGACAGGCGCCGGGGCAGGATGGGGAGACAGCCGCAGTAGCAAGCCTCGACGATAGCTGCCCCAAAGAACTCGTGCAACGCGGTGCTGACGACTACATCAGCCTGCCACAACAACTCGGCATACGTCGCCGCGTCCTCGGCGTACCCGAAGTGGATGATCCGGTCGGGCAGTCGCTGGCGAGCCTCAAGAAACTCGGCCGGCCAGTTGCGAAAGCTCTCTCCCAGCAGGATCAGGCCAAAGTCCGGCCCCGCGGACCTGTCGGCCTCATCGGCAAGTGCATAGATAACCCGGAAAAAAGTAGCCGGGTCCTTGTCATATTCCCAGCGGTGGTTCCAGAGGATCAGCGGTCGCCCGGTCGTGGGCTGCTCGGGCCGGTGGGCATCAAAGCGCGCCAGGTCCATACCCAGAGGCAGGACCTGAGACTTAACGCGCAGGGACTCGATCGCCCATAACTCGTTATAGTCAGGAAAGTGCTTCAGCAACCGGGGAAGTTCCTCAAAGAAGGCGTTCAGGTGATAGGTCGAATTAAAAAAGACCGCATTGGCGCGCAGAGCGCTGACAAAGTTGATAAAGCCAAAGTGCAGATCCCGCTTTTCGCCCGGTTGGAGAGGATAGGTGAGCTGGTTCTCGTGAAAGTAGAGAGCCACCGGTACCCCGGTCAGCCGCTCGCCACTCAGGGCCAGGAAGGTAGGCAAGTTGAGCATGTCGGAGGCGAGGATGAGGTCGGGTCGCTCGTCGAGTTCCTGCGCCATGCGGGCCAGTGTGACAGCTCCGCCCTGCATTCGCCACTTCCAGAACCGCCCAGGCAAGGTCAGCTGCTGTACATCATGGCGACTATGCGCCGAGTAGCCGTCGGCCCAGGCCTGGTGCGATCCAGTATAGTAGGGCTCAACAAGCCAGATTATCATCTTCTGCGTCCGTAGAGACGCCCCGCTGGGGCGTCTCTACAACGGCGTTTTCGTCCGTTTAGAACTCGGTGGCGCCGGTGAAGGTGAACTTGTTCAGCTTGAGCGCGGGCACGCTTTCGCGGGCCATGCCCGCCATGCCAAGCAAAAGTCGAGGCTCTTGGCCGATCATTTCCACGTGGTTGAGCGCCTCCAGGTAGCTCTGGGTGAAACGCAGGTTCTTGACTGGATGGGCGATCTCCCCATTCTCGATAAGAAAGGTCCCATCGCGGGTCATGCCGGTGATGACCACCTGGCTCGGCTCCACCGGGCGCGTATAGTGAAAGCGCGTCACATAGAGACCCCGCTCGGTGCTGGCGATCATCTCTTCCAGAGTAGCCTTGCCAGGAGCGAAAAAGGTGTTCAACGGAAACGGGCCGAAGGCATTGGGCGCCGGCAGCGCGTGCCCGGTAGAGGTTTGGCCCTCTTCCTTACCTGCCCGGTACGTATCATAAACCACCCCTCGTGCCACCCCGCCCTCGATCAGGTCTACCCGCCGCTTGGGCACACCCTCAAAGTCGAAAGGCCAGGGAAGACCGTCCGAACTCAACCCATCATCCCGGATGGAGACGCGCGGGTCGACGATCTGCTGCCCGATCTTGCCCGCCAAAAAGCTGCGTCCCTCTTGAAGCGCCACCGCACTGAACCCGGTCCAGGCCATCATCTGCATGAAATCCTGGACGGCATAGGGCTCCAGGATAACCGTATAGTCGCCGGGCTCGAGGGTACGGGGGTTCTGACTGCGCAGGCACTTGGTCACCGCCTCCCGGCCCAGGGCCTCAAAGTCCAGCTCCCCTACATCCAGGGCCAGGGCCGAAGCATAGCCCGAACTGGTATTGCTCATGACAACCGTATTGATATCCGCAGAGGTGGTAGGATAGTAGGCAAAAGAGCCCAGCGAATTGGCCACCACCACTTCAATCACCGTCGTGGTCAGCGCCCCAGAGGCGATGGCGCCAGCCTCGCGAGCCGCAAGGCAGATAGCACCTGCCCCCCTGGCCCGCTGCTCGGGTGTGCAATTGGCCGTCGCCTCGCTGAAGGCAGTCACCTCAGGGATGGGCCGGGGACCGGGCAGCGATGTGAATTCGGGGTTTTCTGGTTGCAGGCTGGCGATGGATAGCGCGCTCTCAAGCGTTTGGGTCAAGGCCTCAGCATGCAGGCTGTTTGTCGTTGCTACGCCAATGCGGCTTCCCAGCACCACGCGGATCCGTACCTCGGTATTGGTCTCGGCCACGTTCTGGTGAATCGTCGAGTTAGCAAAGCGCGTTAGATACTGGTCGTTGGCCAGGATCACGACTTCGGTCTGATCGGCGGTGGATTGAGCCAGGATGGTGTCGGTTATCTGCTTGGTTCGTTGTTTTCCTAACATGATGGCCTCCCCTTACTGTATCACGCCGACCTGGACGTTACGAAAGCGAGCTGGCGCCGTACCGTGTCCGGTATGCCCCGACTGCCCTGGTTGACCCTTGCCACAGTTGGGTGTGCCCCATACCTGCCAGTGATTCTCATTGCAGATAGCGTCGCAACTGGCCCAGAACTGGGGGGTGATGCCGGTATAAGTCGCGTTCTTGAGCATGCGGCCCATTTTCCCGCTCTTGATCTCGTAGGCCATCTCGGTACCAAACTGGAAATTCAGGCGCTTGTCGTCAATGCTCCAGCTCCTGTTCAGCTCCATATAGATGCCCTCGTCCGTATCGGCGATGAGATCGTCGAACTCCCACTCTCCCGGCTCCAGGTTGACATTGGTCATGCGGATCAAGGGAGTGCGGTTCCAGCCATCGGCGCGCATCGCCCCCCCGGAACTCTCGGGGGCCGCATCGCCCAGGATCTCTCTGAGTTGTTGGGCCGTCTCACGCGAGGTGAGGTATCCGCAAAAGATCCCCTTACGGACAATGGGTACATGCTGGGCGGGAACACCCTCGTCGTCCCAGCCAAAGGTACCAAGCCCGCCTGGGATGGTGGCATCGGCCGTCAGGTTGACTACATCGGAACCATAGCGGAAGGTTCCATACTTCTCCGGAGTCAGGAAACTCGTACCGGCATAGCTGGCCTCGGTACCAAACACCCGGTCCAACTCGATGGGATGGCCGACTGACTCGTGCACCTGCAGGGCCAACTGGGTGGCATCCAGGATGATGGAGGTCACCCCGCTGGGACACTGGTCAGCGCTGAGAAGTGCCACCGCCTCCTCACCTACGCGAGGCGCGTTTCCCGGCAGGTCCATGGACAGGATAGCCTCCCACCCTTCCTGCCGCTGGTCGCGGGAAAAGGCATTGGGGTAGGAACGTTTCTGCACCTCTCCACTCTCCGGATTCACAGCCAGGGCCTCAATACCACCGCCCGATTCGACGATCTCTTGCTCCAGGAAGGCTCCCTCGGTGTTGGCAAAGGTCTTGTTCTCGCGCCAGAAGGCCAAGCTCGAGTTGGCGACCCTGACCCCTGGCGTGGCCCGCAGCGCCTCGTTGGCCGCTAGGAGGAGATCGATCTTTTGTTCCAGCGATACATCCCAAGGGTCGATCTCGAGCGGCGTGCGATAGGTACCCACATGAGCCACCGGGGCCCCCAGCTTCACATCGTGGGTCTTGAACAGGGCGCTCGCTCGGGCGATCTGTACTGCCAGGGCGGTCACCCGATCCACCTCGGCCGGGGTCAGGACCGCCGAGCTGGCGAATCCCCAGGCCCCATCGACCACGACCCGCACACCAAAGCCCTGGCTACGGTTGTCCGATAACCCCTCGACGACGCCATTTTTGACCGTGATATTCTGGGTCCGGCGATGCACGAGGCGAATGTCCCCGTAGGTAGCACCTTGAACTTGTGC
>JASFHU010000336.1:0-5584 GCA_050123055.1 Anaerolineae bacterium | reverse complement strand
GTTTCAACAGGTGAGGGCGATGCAATTCCTTTATACCAATATCTATGGCCTGCTCAGAACGTTTCGACCAAGGCAGTGGATCAAGAACGTCTTTGTGTTTGCTGCCCTGGTCTTTGACCAGAAGCTAACGGACTGGCCGCTTCTGGGCAAAACGATCGTGGCCTTTATCCTGTTCTGCATGATCTCCAGTACGGTGTACATCATGAATGATCTTGTGGATCTGGAGAAAGACAAGCAACATCCAAAGAAGAAGCGACGTGCTCTGCCTTCAGGCCAGTTGAAGCCCTGGTTCGCCATCGTGTCGGCGATCGCCATTCTCGCCGTCTGCCTGCCGCTTTCGTTCTGGCTCGATCCCTATTTCGGCCTGATCATCGTGACCTACTTTCTGCTCAACATTGCCTATTCGTTTAAACTCAAGAACATCGTCATCATCGATGTCATGGTCGTGACGGCCGGCTTTGTGTTGCGTGTGGCGGCCGGTGTGATCATCGTGGACGCGGCACGCTTTTCGCCGTGGCTGTATCTCTCTATCCTCTTCTTGGGGCTCTTTTTGTCTATTGGCAGGCGGCGTCACGAGATCACGCTCTTGCAGGAGGGCGCCAACAGCCATCGCAAGATCCTGGAGGAGTATAACCTAAAGTTGCTGGACGATATGACGCACCTGGTCACGACCGCGGCCGTCATTTCCTATTCACTGTACACTTTTTCGGCGGTGAATCTGCCATCAAACCATTCCATGATGCTGACCATTCCCTTTGTCCTCTATGGCGTCTTTCGCTACCAGTACCTGATCCATGTCAGGGGCGAGGGTGGGGCGCCGGAGATGCTCGTCTACACGGACCTGCCCCTATTGGTGGACCTTGTCCTATGGGGAGTCGCGGTGGTGCTGATCATGTACGTATTTAATACCTGAGCAGTTGGGTGGTTCAGCCCAAAAAGAGAAAACGGGGATGATGCCAAGAGCTTCATCCCCGTTGTGGTATCTGTATTGTAGGCGCCGGTTCTACAGCCGTTCCTCGACGCCGACCGCCATGGCGACCAGCCCGGTGATGACCTTGGGGTAAAAGTCGGTGGACTTTTGGGGCATTTTGGCCCCTTTGTCGGAACAGGCCTTGACTTCGCTCATACGGGTGGGGTTCATGATAAAGACACACTGTGCCTTGCCGCTGTCCACATTGGAGATGGCCAGGTCCAGGTCGCGGTGGTAGTCGATGTTCTCCTTGGCTGCTACCCGCTCTTTGCTGATACCCATCAGCCGCTCGATGAGGAGCTCGTGGAGGATGGTCACGTCGAGCATGCGCCACTCCTCGACGCGGCCGGGTGCGACCTGAGCCATGATCTCGGGACCCTTGAGACGAAGCAGATGGTAGCTGCCATCGTAAAAGCCGATAAGACGAGCCGCGGGCGAGGCTTTGCGCAGTGCGGATTCGAGGGCTTCCCGATCGGCCATCGCGGTGACCTCAAAGCACTCGGAAGCGTCGGACAGGAGCTGAGCGGTGCTCTTGGCCGTGTAAGAGTGCATCTCCCGGTGGGTAGGCAGGATGGTCAGGCCTGGATCGTCCATGCTGACCAGCGTGACCATGCGGTAGTTGAAGCCAGCGTTTGATGGGGCACTGGGGTACTGTTCCCGCATCTCGGTACGGTAGTTGAGGGCTGTTTCGTAGCGATGGTGGCCATCGGCGATGATGAGGCTCCGCTTGGGGGCCATCTCTTGTTCTACCTGTGCGCAAACGTCAGGATCAGAGACGACCCACATCTGCTGGCGTACGTCCTTCTCAAAGTATTCGTGCAGATCGGCGTCGGGCTCGCGTCCTGCGATAGCGGCGTCGAATAGGGCATTGATGCGGTTCTCCTGGTCAGGATACAACATGAAAATCTGTCCAAAGTTGGCCTCGGTCGCGCGGAGCAGGTTGAGGCGATCCATCTTGGGGCCGGACAGGGTCCGCTCGTGGGGCAGGACGATCCCCTCGCTGAACTCGACCAACTCCAAAGCCGCGACAAACGCCTTGCGGGTCAAGGTGCTGCCATCGGGCAGTGTGAAGGTCTGATGGTAAACGTAGAAGGCGGGCACGGGGTCGCGCAGTAGGTAGCCGGCATCCATCCAGGCGCGATAGTAATCGCGGGCACGGGTATAAACGTTATTGTCGGCGGCGTCGTCATCGAAGGCCCGGCCTTTGATGATGCGCACGATGCTGTATGGGTGGCGGTCGTAGTACTGGTCTTGCAGCCCGTAGCGTACCCGGTCATAAGGCTGGCTGACGACCAGGCTCAGGTCGCCGACCTTGTGGGCATTGTAACGAATTCCCTGGAAAGCTGCGATCTTGGCCATATGTTTCGACTCCAATCTGCTCGCAACGGAGAGCGCAAGGTGTGATGCGAACCCGCTCGAGCTCAAAGGTCACGGATCGCGAATCTGCGTCGCGAATCAGAGCCTAGAAATTCTCCTTGTAGAACTCGATCATGATCTCGGCCACCTCGGCGCCGACGCGGGCCTGCCCCTCTGCGGTGCCAGCCCCAATGTGGGGTGAGCCGATGACCTTGTTGAACCCGTTCTCATCCTTGAGCCCAAAGAGCTTTGGATTTCCAGGGTTCACCTTCTCATCCAGGTACACATCCAGCGCCGCGCCGGCAACCTTGCCATCGACCAGGGCGTCGTAGAGGGCATCCTCGTCCACGACGCCACCGCGGGCGCAGTTGACGATGTATACGCCATCCTTCATTTTTGCAAAGGCTTCGGCGTTGAGCATATTGGTCGTGGCCGGGACTTTGGGTACGTGGAGCGAGATGAAATCGCTCTGGGCCAACACCTCATCCAGGCTGACCTGTTTGGCATCGCCGGGGTCGGGCGGAGTGATTACGTCGAAGAAAACGACCCTCATGCCGAGGGCAGACGCCTTTGTTCCCAGCAGGCCGCCGATATTTCCGTAGCCGATGAGGCCCAAGGTCTTGCCAGCGATCTCGCTGCCCTTGAGTTGTTTCTTTTGCCACTTGCCGGCCGTCATGCTCATCGTAGCTTGGGGGATCCGGCGGGCCAGGGCCAACATGTAGCCGAGGGCCAGCTCGGCCACCGAGTTGGAGCTGGCCTTGGGGGTGTTGCGGACGGCGACGCCTTTACTGTTGGCGTACTTTACGTCGATGTTGTCCAACCCAACGCCGCCACGGACGACGATCTTGAGGTTTGTGGCGGCATCGAGTACCTCTGGCGGGATCTTTGTGCGGCTGCGGACCACCATACCATCATAGTTGGCTGCATCGCGCAGAAGATCACCGGCCGAGATGTCGGGCCGATTGTCTACCTCGATGCCAGCGTCTTGCATGGCCTGAATGGTCGCGGGTGCGACAGGATCGCAGATCAGTACTTTCATCAGCGTGTCCTTTCAGTGGGACTAGAGCCCCAGTATATCGTCGATCTGGGCCAGCAACCAGTTGATGTCCGACACCTGGAGGTCACCCATGTGGGCGATGCGGAAGCACTTTTCCTTGAGGCTGCCGTAACCGTTGGAGAGCATCGCGCCGCGCTTGGCCAATTCGTCGTTCAGGCCTGCCACGCTGATGCCCCGTGTGTTCTCGACGTTGGTTACGGTATTGGAGAGGTAGCGCTCGTCGCCGTACAGGGCAAAGTTCTTGCGCGCCCAGTCCCGCACGATGTTGGCCATCTCGATGTGCCGTGCGAAGCGGTTCTCCAGCCCTTCAGCAAACATGTCGTCAAGCTGCTGGTTGAGGGCTTGGATGAGACTGACCGCGGGCGTGGCAGGTGTCTGGTGGTTCTCATACTTTTTATCCATCTCGCTGTAGGCAAAGTAGTGACCCCGGTTTGGAACTTCGAGGGCTCGTTCCCGGGCCCGGTCGCTGACGGCGGCTACGGTCAAGCCTGGCGGCAGGGCGAAGCACTTTTGCACGCCGGCCAGACAGACGTCCAGGCCCCAGTCGTCGAATTCGATTTTGGATCCGGCCATGCCGCTGACGGCATCGACCAGGAGCAGCACATTGGGGTATTTGGCGTGGACCAGTTGGGCGATCTCCTGGATAGGATTCATGACACCGGTGGAGGTTTCGTTGTGGCATACAGTCAGGGCGTCATAGTCGTCTTTGGACAGTGCCTCGTCCACCAGTTCGGGCGTGATGGCTTGACCCATCGGCACTTCCAGCTTGTCACAGGGGATGCCATTGGCCACGGTCATCTGGTGCCAGCGCTTGGAGAAGGCGCCGCATACGGTGGTGAGCATGCGCTTGGTAGATGCCTGGCGGACGGAACCTTCCATGACACCGCTTGAAGAGGAGGCGTAAAGATAGACCCTTTGCTGGGTGTAAAGTAGCTTCTGCAGCTTGGGAGTAACCTCATGCTGCAGATCGGAGTACTCTGGGGCCCGGTGGCCGATCATCGGCGCAGTCTGGGCCTGCAAGATTTCGTCCCGCACGTGGGTGGGACCCGGAATGAACAGCTTTCTGTACATGTCTTACCTCCTTGTGAAGACAATTCAAAGCAACGAAGGTTGGCTTGGGTGACGCTCAAGGCGTGCGAGGCCCGTCCACGACATATCTGAGAACCGGTGCGACGATGTCTCGCCCTCGAGTCATCCGAAGCATCCAAATTGTACCAACTTTCTCCAAAATGGGCAACTTGACATCCGGCTGTTGCTTGACGGGCGGCGCCTTGTCTGGTATCATAGCGGCGCAACGGAAATTGCCTGCTGCAACCCACGCGAAGGAAGGAGAAGAGTGATATGTCTGAGATGGTTAGCACGTGTGTCTATTATCGCCGGACCGGTCCGATGAACACGGTCCGTACGCTGGAACTGGCCGGCGCTCGTGCCAGAGCGCTGGGCATCCGCAAGGTCTTGGTGGCTACCACCAGCGGGGCCACGGGCGTCCAGGCTGCGGAGGCGCTGGCTGGGTTGGATGTGATCGCTGTGAGCCACTCGACCGGCTTTGGCGAGCCGGATACACAGGAACTCAGCGCCGAGAACCGAGCCGCCATTGAGGCGGCGGGGGTCACGATCCTGACTTGCCAGCATGCCTTTGGTGGTGTGGGGAGGGCGGTGCGCAAAAAGCTGGGCACCTACCAATTGGACGAGATCATTGCCTATACGCTGCGTACCTTCGGCGAAGGGATCAAGGTCGCGGCCGAGATGGCGCTGATGGCCGCCGATGCGGGCCTGGTACGCACCGACGAGCCGGTGCTGGCCATCGCCGGAACGGGCCGGGGCGCCGATACGGCGGCGATCCTCCAGCCGGCCAATGCGCAGACCTTCTTTGACTTGCGCTTTCTGGAGATCATTTGCATGCCTGCGCCGGAGCACGTGTGGAATGGTTGATGGCTGCGTGTCTGTGGAAGTCCAACTTGCAGTGAGGGGGTACGATTATGGCCGTCAAGGCTCGCATTGACGACTGCCTGTCTACGCGCGATGGGCACCTCTTTTTCGAAGAGTGCGATACAGTGGTACTGGTCACACAGTACGGCTCGCCGCTGTTTGTCCTGTCGGAGGATCAGATCCGGCGCAACGTAAGGCGCTTTCAGAAGGCGTTCCAGGATGGCTGGCCTGATGGCCCGGTCAAGGTCCTGCCGGCGGCGAAGGCCAATTGG
>JASFHU010000335.1:0-5590 GCA_050123055.1 Anaerolineae bacterium | reverse complement strand
GTTCGGTCAGGGTGCGGCGGATGGGGTAGGCCTGGTCTCCCACGTGGACTGTCACCTGCTCATCTTTGATGCCGATCCAGTCGACCTCGTCTGCATCCAGCACCCGGATACAGTCTCGATCGCGCACGGCCAGGCGGGTCAGGTACCGTCCTTCGGCCGACAGGCTCTCCAGCAAGGGACGGAGTTGCGCGCCGAGGTCCTGCCCCTCGGCTAGGGCCTTCCGGGCGCGGCGGATGGCCTTCGCCAGTCGCTCCCGGCTGAAGGGCTTCAGCAGGTAGTCGAGGGCGTGGACCTCGAAGGCGCGGATGGCGTACTGGTCGTAGGCCGTGACAAAGATGATGGCCGGCGGGTCTTCCAAGGCCTCGATGACGCCAAAGCCATCCAGCCCCGGCATCTGGATGTCCAGCAATACCAACTCGGGCGACTGGGCTTCGATCATCTCCACGGCCAGGACACCGTCCCTGGCCTCGCCGATCACCTCCACCCCTTCGAGGTTGGCCAGGTACCGCTTGAGCCTCTCCCGCGCCGGGGCCTCGTCATCCACGATCAAGGTTCGGATGGCCATTCGTTCACCTCACTTGCCCCCAGCCACTTGCTGTGGGCATCGGTCGGCAGTCCAGGCCGATAGCGCCAGCGCCGCTGGCAGGACGAGATTCAGCGCCACCAATACTGGGAAGTGCGACCAACCGCTCGTAGCTACTTCAGCCGCATGCACCGCGAACCCCACCAGTCCTCCAACCATCACCAGGCGATGGTCGCGCTGCCTGAAACGGAGAGTCAGGACCAGCAGGATCAGATAGAACGCCAGTCCGATCAGCGGCCCGCCTGTTTGCATCAGGACCAGAAGTGCGATGTTGGTCACCACCAGCGCCGCCAGCAAGCCGACGATGGCCCAGTCCAGTGATCGCCTTTCCAGATGGCTCATCCACTGGCCTCCACCGGGATGCTGAGGGTAACGATCGTGCCCTGTGGCTGGTTGGCGCTGATCTTCAGACCGTACCCCTCGCCGTAGGTTCTGCGCAGCCGCTGGTCTACGTTGTGCAGGCCATGGCCGGGACCATCACCAATCCTGTGGATAGCAGGCATGCCGGGTCCCTGATCGCTGACAGTGATTACCACTTGATGGCCATCAACTCGGAACTCGATACCCAGTTCTACTGTACCGTCGGCCCCCTGGCCGTGCCGGATGGCGTTCTCCACCAGCGGCTGGAGAACCAGGCTGGGTATGAGCAGGCCCAAGGCCCTCGGCGCGGTCCCGCAGGTGATGTGTAACCGGTCGCCAAAGCGGGCTCGCTCGATCTCCAGATAGCCATCCAGGAAATCGAGCTCCTCTTCCAGGGGGACCAATCCTCGCTCACTGCCATTGAGGACATAGCGGAACATCTCGGCCAGGCGCTCGACGGTCGCCTCGGCCCTGTCCGAGTCGGTATGGATCAGTTCGGCGATGGTATTCAGTGTGTTGAACAGGAAGTGGGGGTTGATCTGCGCTTTGAGCGCTCTGAGCTCCGCCTCCATAGCCAGCGCTTTCAATCGCTCCTCTTGACGCTCTTTCTCCTGTACCTGGCGGAAAAAGCGCAGGGCCATCTCGGTGCCATGGATGATGGGAAAGACGACCACCATCGCCGCCACGGTAAGCCAGGCCGCACTGGGTACAACCTCAAAACCAAAGACACGACTGCAGAGGAGCAGGGCCGCCACTGCGCCCACGACGTGGTCGAGCAGAAGAATCGTCATCTCCAGACCCAAGCGCAGCCAGTCCGGGGACAGTGTCTGCAAGCGAGGGCGAAGGAGCCTGCGATCCAGCCAACAGAGGACAAGGATCCCGCTGCTGATGGCCAGGCCGGTGGCCAAAGAGGCTGGCCAGTTCCCGGTTGCGAACCCGACGCCAAGGGCGAATGCCAGAGCCGGCAGGATGAGCTCTGCCAGCGTGCGCACGATGGCCTGCCTTCGCCCGCCCTGGCTCTGCTGTGTCACTGTTCACCCCGCCCTCTGAAGGTTCTCCTTCTTGACTCCTCGCTCGCTTTTCTGCAGCACAAGGAACACCGAACCGTACCATTTGGAGTGTCTTCTATAGAGGTCGGCAGCCCGCTGTTCCCTGTCGAGGATCTTTTGCGCCGCTTGATCTCCAGCGTACTTTTGCCTGAGTTCGCGCAGCCGTGCCATCATGGGATCGAAATAGTCGACCAACCAGAAATCCTCGGGCAAGGCAAAGTGGCCCACGAGATCGTATCCGTGATCCGGGACTTGTTTGACGTACTCGGGTATGGTCCTTATCCCTGGATAGGCCAGCTCCGGGCAGCTCACGACCTCCGCTGGCGGATCGGGTTGAAGCCAGATCATTTCGTGCACCACCAAGAATCCACCCGGTCGGAGGAATCTCCGCCACTCCGCGAGGGCCCGCTCGAAACCGAGGATGTGAATCGAACCCTCGGCCCAGATGACGTCAAAACTCTCATCTGCAAAATCGATGTCAAACATGGAGCCGTGGACGGCCTGGACGCGATGTGAGAGTCCTTCCTCATCCGCCCGCCTCGCCAGTGCATGCAGAGCAGACTCGTCGATGTCCAGGCCGGTGACCTGCCCGCCACTGAGCCTGGCCAGTTCCAGCGTCGGTCCCCCCTGGCCGCAACCCACGTCGAGGATCCTGGGCTTGTCCAGGTCAGGCAGCATCCGGTACGCTTTTCGGGTGAAGCCGAGTCTGGCCGGGCTGCCTCTGCTCAGCTCACCGTGGAGTTCGCGCTGGATATCTGGTGCCATTGTGCCCCTCCTCAAGCGCCGGCCCCCTGCTTCTACCTTCAATGGGCCCATTCATGATACGTCAAAGTGCATATAATGTCAAGTTGTTACTGCGGCCCCGGACAGGGACTGCCGATCTATCAGCCTTTAGTCGGTGGCTTTGTGCTGCAGCAGGGACTCCTGCCCGATTCCAGCTCCCCCGGTCTTCCAGTTCCGGATCAGCTCGACCAGACCGTATACGCCCGCGGCAAAGAGGATGCAGTCCTCGTAACAGTCCAGCACGCCGAAGCACTTGGGCAGCGCCATCAGTGCCCAGGGCAGCAGCAAAACAAGGATTTTCTTGTCCACGTTTGGCGCTGCTGCAGCGACCAAGGCGATGGCGAACACGGTCAGCGGGCAGGGAAACATGGGCAGCAGTGTCTTCGGATACACATGTCCCAAAGGCCAGCCGATCAACGGGTACAAGAACACCAGCACAAGCCAGAATACCGTTACCCCCTTTTTCCACGCCGCACCGGGAGGCCGAAACTGGGTCCTCCTGGTCCTGATGTCAGCGGCGAACAGGAGCGACAGGATGATGAACAACGGAGCGCCGGCAAACATGGAGATGGGGTTCTTCTGAAAGATCAAAAAGAACACGATGCCATTCCAGGCGAAGGCGAAGCTGAGGAAAGCCTTAATCCACGTGTCGGTCTCGGCGCCCGGTCTGAAGAATACCCGGCAGGCCAGGAACGCTGCCACGATGGTCATCAGGATGACGGCGGGCCACAACGTCTCATTGTACGTAGCCACCTGGGTCCAGAACAGTTCTGCGTTTGCCATCAGACACCTCCTACGAGTCTGGTCAATCTGAACTTACGCATCCATCATAGCCAACGGGGGGATGGGAGGCAACGGTTTTGCGGCCACCAGTTCAAGTTCGGGGGTGAGCGGTTAGCGAAGGGGGCCGAAGGGTGGTGGCTGGCCTTGCGCATGCCGCAGTATATGGGCCAGGGCACAGGCGGTTCCAAGCGGGTACAGGCGAATGCCGCGATCCACCGGTTCTGCCTGGGCCACGATCCGGGCGCCACCGTCGAGCAGGTCAGCCAGCGTGGGTCTCCGCTCTGGTCCACAGATTACCTGCTCCCGGGTCAGCGCAATGACGGCCTGCACCTCATCCTCTGCCAGCCTTCTGGGCAGGCTTTGCAGTTGTGCTTGGTACACGACGATCCGGTAAAGTGCACCGGCGTGGGGTGTACCTGGCGGATGGATCATCTCGTAGAGGGCCAGCGGGCGGGGCCGGTCAGTCACCTCAACCTGCCGGGCTGAACCGTCATGGGGAAGGTACCAGGTGACGGGAGAGGCCAGGAGTTCGACATCCGTACCAACCTCCTCCAGGGCCTCGCGATGGGCACAGGCCAGCCAGTCCTCACCATCCTCCCGGTGGCCGCCGATGCCGGCGTAAAAGCGCTCGCCCGGCTGGCAGTGGCGCCGCTTGCCGGCGATGAAAAAGAGATAACGCCCGACATTGTCCTGCAGGGCCAATCCTACGCCTGCCTCAGCGCCTTCTGGAAAGAAATCAGAGATGGTCGGCATCATGTTTCTCGGCTTTCGCGCTGGCGTGCACCAGTCGCCTCATGATCCCGGCCAGGAAATTCACCCTCGGCACCCGCTCCATGTATCGGACGTACTCTTGCCCAAACTTTTCGATGCAAGCCTCATCCTCTCTGAAGGTATCTATGTAGAGCAGGGCGATCCCCATCGCAGCCAAGACCACCAGCAGCCAGTGCTGCCCGATGAGTGGCAGGGCCAGGTTGAGCAAGATGCCGGCCGTCCCGCTCTGGGGGTGCCGCACAAGGGCATAGATCCCTGTGTCAACCAGCCCGGTGGTCTCCATGTAGCTTTTGCCCTCGGGCACGCCGCCCTTGGCACGCAGGGTGAAGATCGGCAAGATGGCAAAACCCGTGCCCAGGATCCAGACGGCCCATCCGGCAAACATGAGGGCCTGGTTCCTGGGGGTTCTGATGACAAAAAAGGCCAATACCATCTGCAGAACAAGCAGGGCGCTCCAGATCCAGGCCAGTAGATACGGGGGCAAGCTGTACAGAACGCGTTTCCAGTTTCTCATCACCACTCTCCTTCTCTCGGCCTTACCTACTGCGGCAGTAACCACAGGCAGGCCCAGATTCCCGTCACCGCCATGAACAGCACCACGAACAGCACTATCTCGCTCGTACTTTGAATGATCCGCCGCATGTCTTCCTCCATTGCATGGCCGCCTCTGAGCTTGGTCACCTCAAAAACACCCAGACAAGTCTGGGACTCCGGAGTCCCCAACTTGTTGGGGGCGTTTTCGTCGCTGGTGGTATGCTACGAACATGATGACTACTCCGGTCCTGTACTCTAATCATACCCGATGGGATGCCTGGGATCAAGGGTTTGTCGGCGAATGGGCGAAAGTGGCGGCTGAACGGTCACGAGAAGGGGGCAGGGAAGGGACAACTTGGCGTTCTCGCCCGCTTCTCAGTCCATCAGCCACGGTTTTGACACTCCCAGGACCCGATGGTATACTCCATTCAGGTCCGGGCTTGCACTATCCTTCGAAGTACTGTGCCTGGACTCCCTTTCTGGCGCCAGGGCAAAGCAGTCAAGACAGGCTTCGCGGGCGCAATTTTGGCATCACAGGCACGAGCCCAACGCAGAGGCCGTAGGGAGGTGTCCCCAGGGCCTGGAGCGGCCATGTCTATCCGAGAGGAGGTAGGGAAATGGATTTGAGACAACTGCCCAAAGTTGAACTGCACCTCCATCTAGATTGCTCGCTCAGCTACGAGGTCGTCTCGCAGATCGATCCCTCCATCACGCTTGAGCGGTACCG
>JASFHU010000334.1:0-5606 GCA_050123055.1 Anaerolineae bacterium | reverse complement strand
GCAGCAGATGATCCTACTCCGGGATCCGCTGCATCTGACCGATGCCCAGCTTGCGATCCCGCGGCCCCTAGGTCCATTGCTGGGACTGATGGATGGCACCCGCGACGAGGAGGCCCTGGAGGCAGCGTTGCAGATCCGGGCTGGGGTGCGGCTGGCACCCGGTCTGATGGTGAGTCTGTTGGCCGATCTGGACGAGGCGCTCTTGCTGGAGAATGAGAGGTACGCACAGGCCAAAGCGAACGCGCTACGCTCCTATCGAGAGGCGCCTTTCCGGCCCATGACAACAGACGACGCTGGCTTCTCGTCCGAGGCTGATCAGGCTCGGGCCCAATTACAGGCCTTTCTGGACGAGCTGCCTCCGGCCCAACCACCAGCCGATGATGGGGTTGCCAAAGGCACTATCCGGGGGATCGTCAGCCCGCACATCGATTATCAGCGGGGTGGGCCGGTCTATGCGGAGGTGTGGCGGGCAGCAGCCCAGGCGGCCCGCGAAGCAGAGTTGGTGATCATGTTTGGGACCGATCACCAGGGCGGTGCGGGCGCACTGACCCTTACTCGCCAATCGTACGGCACGCCGTGGGGCGTCCTGCCGACCGATGAACAGGTTGTCGATGCCTTGGCCGAGGTGCTGGGCGAGGAGGTGTTTGCCGAGGAACTGCACCATCGGGGCGAGCACTCGATCGAACTTGCGGCCATCTGGTTGCATTTTGTGCGGAATGGTGAGCCGGTCCCAATGGTCCCGATCTTGTGTGGGCACTTTGGGGACTTTATCGAGGGCGTGCCCAATCTGGCAAGCTATGAACCCTTTGACAGCGCCGTGCGTGTGCTCGCTGAAGTGATGGCCAGCCGGCGGACGCTGGTGGTTGCCGCGGCAGACCTGGCCCACATGGGGCCGGCCTTTGGCGACCCCTATGGCCTGGATTATATCGGGCGGGCTCAGTTGCGCAACGCCGATGAGCGCTTGCTGGAGACGGTGTACGCCGGAGACTCGGGGGCCTTTTTCGGCGAGTTGAGGAACGAAAGGGATAGGCGCCATGTGTGTGGCTTGCCGCCTATCTATCTCACCTTACGGCTGTTGGGCGAGACCCGCGGCGAGCTGGCGGGCTATGCCCTGTGCCCGGCCGATCAGCAAGGCATGTCCTTTGTCACGATTGCGGGTGTGATCTTGTACTAATCGTGAGCGCCTAGCAGGCTGGCTCAACGTGGTTCAGGCGCTATGTGGAAGGAAGGGATTCCAATGAGCGATCTGCCAAATGCCCAAGGGGCGAACCTGCCCATTACATGCATGACACTTTATAAGCATGGTGTTGGCTATTTCGAGCGCCGTGCCGAGCTGAGCGGGGAGAAGATAGGGCTCTCTTTCCGCGTGGCAGAGATGAATGACGTACTCAAGAGCCTGACGGCCATCGATTGGGGAGGAGGCCAGGTCCTGGGCATCGAGTACGCTACTCCGCAGAGTCGCGAGGAGCGCCTGGCCGGCTGTTCCATCCGGCTGAACGATGACCGCAGCTTGCGGGACCTCCTGGTGGGCCTACGGGGAAGACGCGTACGGCTGCTCCTTGACCAGGGGGAAGAGAGTGTGGGCACGTTGGTGGGCCTGGACGAACTGCCTGAGCGCCAGCCGGTGGCTGCCTCGTTGGTCTCGTTGCTGCTGGACGAGACTGCACAAGTGCAAACAGTAGGTCTCGGCCGGATGCTGGGCGTCGAGATCCTGGATGAGCGGGGGGCCAGTGACCTGCGCTTTTTCCTGGAGACGGCCCTTACGCAGGATGACTACCGCCAGGTGACCATTCGCCTAACGCCGGGGGGACACGATCTATCGGTCAGCTACATTGCTCCGGCGCCTACCTGGCGAGTCAGCTACCGCCTGGTAGGTGATGGTGATTCGGACGATGGTCCGGTTGCGCTGCTTCAGGGTTGGGGCATCTTTGACAACCAGCTAGAGGAGGACCTGGATAGTATTTCGCTATCACTGGTGGCCGGGATGCCCATTTCGTTTGTCTATGACCTCTATACGCCATTCACGCCGGATCGACCGGAGGTCGAGGAAGAGGCTCGGGTAGCCGCCGCACCAGTCGCTTTTGCCGAGGCATTTGGGGCGCGGGGTGAGGTGGCGGCAGACGAACCAGAGGCTGGCTTTGGGTTCGAAGCAAAGGCTCTGCGCGCGGCAGCGGCTCCACCCCCAGCCAGAAGGGCCATCAGCCGGGAAGCCCTGGAGATGGCCGCACCGGTGACGGCCGAGGGCGAGTCACTGGGCGAGCTCTTCCAGTATACTATCGGCACGCCGGTGACGGTGGGGCGCGGCCACTCGGCCATGGTGCCAATCCTGGCTGCTGACCTGAACTATTCCAAGGATCTGCTCTACAACGGTGGCAAGATGCCGGTCCACCCGGTCGCCACGTTACGCCTGGAGAACGACACCGGCCTGACCTTGGAGCGTGGTCCGGTGACGGTCATCGAAGGGGGGGAGTACGTCGGTGAAGCGTTGCTGCCATTTACAGTCGCCGGCGGGGAGGTGGTTGTGCCTTACGCCGTCGAGTTGGGCGTCAAGGTCCGCGAGGAGGCTGGCACCAGGCGAGAGATCCGAGGGCTGCAGGTTCAGGGGGCCTATCTGATCGTCGAGGAGTGGGATGTCCGCTGGCGGATCTACCAACTCAACAACAGCACAGAGCAGGAATTGGCTGTACTGGTGGAGCATCCGCGGACGGCCCGCTATGAGCTATTCGATACACCAGAGCCAAAGGAGCGGACCGACGAACAGGTGCGCTTTGAGGTTACAGTCCCAGCCCGGAACGAGATCGAGTTGCGCGTGCAGGAGCGCCGCCTGGTGAGACGCAGGGAAGAGTTGCAAAAGCAGTCATACCAGGGCTTGCAGCGCTATCTACAGCAGGGATTGTTGGACAGCGAGGTGTGTGACAAGGTTGGCGAACTGTTGGGGCTCTGGGAAAGGATCTCGGACAACCAGGAACACCTGAAAGAGTTGGCGAAAGGGAGACAAGAGATCTTTGAGACTCAAAAACAGATCCAGGGGAACATGGGCGCACTCTCGGCAGCGGGCAAGGAGGGTACTTTGCGCGCTCGCTACGTCGAGCAACTGGAGGCCCATGAGGATCGACTAAGAGGGCTCGAACAAGATGAAGCGGAACTGAAAACCGAGATCGAGCGGCTGAAGGACGAGATCCAGGCGCTGATCAGGACATTGGAGTAGAAACGGACAGTCAAAGACGGCCCATAGAAAAGGAGCCCGCTCAGGCGGGTTCCTTTTCTATGGGATAGTTTCACCTTCCGCGATCCCTTTACCTTGCCGCTTCGGCAACCATAGCCAACAACTTCTGGCGCTTTTCGGCATAGGTATCATCGTCGAACAAGGGAGTGCAGGCACTGACCTCCGCTTCGCCGACGGTGACCTGGCTGGCAAAAGCAAAGCAGGTCGGCTGGCCGCATAGCTTGCAATTCGTTTGAGGCAGTAACTGATAGACTTCCATCGCCACCAGGCGTTTGCGCGCGGTGTGGAGCGGGGTCCGATTTTCACGGTCCATCCAGATCCGGTTGATCTCGGCCAGGACCTTTTCCAGTTCGATTGTCGCCGAGTCCCGGTCGGGCAGATTGCTGATGGTGACCTCGTACTCTTTGAGCGCGACCGCTCGATCTCCCATCTGAAATGTGATCTGTTTGGCTCCAGGGCTATAGATGGCATTCTTCCACTCAGCGTTGAGGTAGGGAAAGACCTCGCTGATGTCATCCTTGAAGCGGGCCGTTGCGTTCCAATATTCGGCACCGGGCTCGCAGGCCGGTGCTTCCAGATGCAAGTCGTAATCCTTGGCGATATACATGGCATGTACCTCCTACATCAAAGTTGCGTTTCCCAGGTCGGGTGCACCAGAGTCTACCATGCCCCCGACCAGATGTCAAACACAGGCCTGTCTACACCGGATTGAGGAAAGCCTGGTCTGCTACACATTCTCTTCTTGCACATCAAGCCGGATCTGAAATTGGCAGATGGAATCTCCCTTGCCCTGGCGGGTGGGATACCGAATCTCAACCTGGCGATCGGGCATCAGGGTTTCCAGCCAGGCATCCCACAGCGTCTCACAGGCGATGCAGGCCTGGTCAGCCCGGGGCAACGCGGCCCGCTTGGCCCCCTCGTATGCTGCACAGCGCCGGACGATTATCTCGGCCCGGTTGGGACCTTGGAAAAAGAACTCGGCACGGAGCCTTGTTCCCATAAATGCTCGGGCATACGTCTCCAGCAGATGAAGCGCATCGGCCAGATCATCAGCCTCTGACTTGCCCAGCGTCTTGAGCAACTGGCGCATCTCGATACGCCCAAAAGAAGCTCGCACGCGGGCGTTGAGGTCGATGGCTGGCTCGAGTCCAAAGGTTTCAGCCGTGTTCAAGAACCACTGCCCGTCCCAGTAGAGCATCAGCTTGCGCAGCATCCGCGCCTGGTCGCCGATGGAGATCAGGTACGGGGTGCTGGAGGTGGGATCAGCCGCAAGGTGGCTGAGTGGGATCCAGCCGCTGTCACCGCTTTCCCCGCTCGCCCAGGCCCAGCCACTCTCCAAGATCTCGGCGGTGATCGTTTCACCAACGCCGACGGACAGTTCGGCTGCTGTATAGTCGCGCTGCATGACACAGTACCTGCCTTTAATCTCGACCCAACTTTCGGGGACCCAGCCAGATCGGCCCGCGGCGCAAGTACACCAGATCCACCCCTCCCATTCCGATTGCCTGCGCTCAAAGCTCAGTCGCTCGCCCTTTCGGGCAACCAGGGGATCAGAGAAAGGGGATTGGTAGGGCTTGATAACGCGAAATGACCGTTTCATGTCCGCTTGCTGCTTTGTTGATTGTGGGAAGGGCCGAACTGTCCAACGCCTGCGGCCTCCAAGTCGGCAAAGCAGGCGCTGGCGCGCTCCAGGCCAGCCGAAAAAACCGAGGGTTCTTGTCCGATGCCGATGCGCAGATGGTGCTCAAACCCAAAGGCGGAGCCCGGGGCCAGCATCACGCTGTACTCTCTTGCCAGCTTGTCCGCCAGTTCGAGGGAGGGGATATCGAGGTTGTAGCGCAGCAGTGCCAGCAATCCGCCGCGGGGTGGGCTCCAGGAAAGGAGGCCTGCGTGCTTGCTGAACCAGGCATCGGCGCTGGATAGGTTTGCAGCAACGATGGCCTGGTTGCGTTCGATGATTCTGTCGCGGTGCTTGATGGCCAGGATGGCCAGGGCGTCGCTCAGCTTGCCGGGACTCAGGGAGACATAGTCGCGTGTGTGCCAGCATGCGCTCGTGATCTCTGCCGGCGCTGCCATCCAGCCCAGGCGCAGCCCAGGCAAGCCAAATGGCTTGGAGAGGGTGCCGACGCTGATCCCACCAGGTCCCAGGTCATAGATCGGCGGCGCCAGTTCATTGCCGCCCGGGATGGTCAGCCAGCGGTAGGCTTCGTCGCTCATAACCAAGGCTCCCACCGTGCGAGCGATGTCGTACACGCGCTGGGTTTCTGCGGGTGAGAGCATGGCGCCCGTCGGGTTATGGGGGCTGTTGATGACGATCAGCCGTGTCTCTGGTCTGACCAGGCTCTCCAGGTCATCCAGGTCGAATTGGAACTCCTTTCCA
>JASFHU010000333.1:0-5610 GCA_050123055.1 Anaerolineae bacterium | reverse complement strand
CCTGCTGCCCGGCAGCGTCGACGAGGTACTCTCGAGCAGGGACCGGGCCATCTGGGTAATCCCCACAGAGGCTTTCCAGAAAGCGCACTACCGCGATCGTGGGGCTTGGGTGGAGGGGATCTTGAGCGAGTGTACCAAGCCGGATCAGGCCTTTCAGAACTGGATGGACCGCGATGCCGCGTTTGCCGGGTGGGTGGCCCGAACAGCCAACAAGCTGGACCTGAGGCCCATCCAGGTTGATGGGAGACGCACGATTGCCCAGAACGCGCGCCTGATTGCCGGTCTCTTGCCCCTATGAGCAGGTCCGAAATGGAGTATGCAGAGCCCAATAGCTACCCAAAGGTCGTTGGGCTTGGCCACTGCGCCCACGATATCCTGGCCATCACGCCGGGGTTGCCCGACTTTGACGCCGTGAAGGCGATGCACCTGGCCGATCTGGTGCACGATGGTTGGTCGTCACCCAGGGAGAGCGTGGTTGCCAGGTGTGGACTGCCGGGGGCCAGTTCCAGGTCCCAGGCTTCCAGGTAGATGCTGTGGACACCACCGGCGCGGGCGATGCCTTTCACGGAGCCTTCATCTATGGCATGCTTCAGGGCTGGGCGGTGCACCAGGTGACAAGGTTCGCCAACGCTGTGGCAGCCATCAATTGCCGCTCGCTCGGTGGCCGGCGGGGCCTGCCCACCCTGAGCCAGGTTGAGACCTTTCTCGAAACAGGTCCAAGTTGACCCAGAGATTCACACCTGCATTGGATCATCACTGACAGGGCCTGTTTGTGACACCCCCCTGCCCAACAACTCTCGGGCCAGTTGCCCTGCCTTCTCGGTCATGTCCAGGTCCGCCAAGTCGGCCAGGCGGAACCATCGTGCATCGCTGACGTCGGTGGCAGACTGCAAGGAACCCCCGGCAGGCTGCGCCAAATAGTCTACGATCACATAGTGATAGCGAATTCTGCCTGCTTCATCATGAATCATATTGTCTATGACTGCAGCTACCTCCCCAATCTCGACCTCCAGGCCAGTCTCCTCCCTGGCTTCGCGCCGGGCAGCATGAGCAAGTGGCTCCCCCAGCTCAACGGCCCCACCTGGAAAGGTCCAACGGCCTTTGGAGGGCTCCTTGTCCCGCCGGATGAGGAGGATCCGGTCGCCCTCGCGGATGATGACCCCTACGGCTACAATCGGTGCGCTGGGATATTCGCGTCTCACCTCTTTGCTCCTTCGTGGAATGCTCCTAGAATGATATCAGGTGGACCGGTTTTTGTCAACGACCCCATCCGTCTCTGTTTGCAGACTGATTGACAAAATACCAGCCTTGTGCTAGACTTACACTGTGACGCTTGCTAGCCAAATTCGTTGATGAAGGCGTTCAAACTGAAGCTTAGGCACCGCGCTGCAAAGCTGGCAGAATGCTGCGGGCTCCACAAGCCGCTTTGTTGGGGCGGTTTGCTGTGTCTGGGGTTCGGCGAGGCTGCCGGACCAGCCTTGCACGGACTGCAGCATATCATCCCGGTAACCGGCCTTTGGCACCGGCAGGCACTGGTGCCCCAAGAGAACTGTCTGTGCCTCCATACCCTCTCCCCCTTAAACGCGAGTGCTGGGATCCCACTCGATCTTCAACTGCTTGGCTGACGGATAGAGACAGGATGAAAGGTGGTGTTTGTCATTGAGTAGGTCAGGCCTCTCCGTTCTGGTCACCGGGGCCAATGGCTTCGTCGGCTCGCACTTGACCGAGGCGCTTTTGGCTCGGGGCCACCACGTGCGCTGCATGGTTCGCAGCAGTAGCGATCTGACGTACATTCGCCACCTGCCCGTGGAGTGGGAGTACGGTGACGTCTGCGACGCCGACTGTCTGCACCAGGCCTGCCAGGGGATCGACGTAATCTGCCACTGTGCCGCACTGACCCGGGCAGTGGACGAGGAGACCTTCCTGCGGGTCAATACCGAAGGAACCAGAGCACTGGCCCGGGCAGCCATCGAAGCAGCGCCCAACATGCAGCGGTTCCTTTTTGTCTCCAGCCAAACCGCTGCAGGTCCTTCGCGAGGAGCAGACGATTTTGTGGATGAATCACGCCCGCCGCAGCCCATCACCTGGTATGGACGGAGCAAGTGGGAGGCGGAACAGGCACTGCTGTCTATGTCAGGTGAGCTGCCGCTGACCATTGTCCGATCTGTCGCCGTCTTTGGCCCACGGGATCGGGACTTTTTCACCTATTTTGATCTGGTGAACCGACACCTGCAACTGAAACTGGGGCGAAACGAGCGAAAGGTCACACTGATCTACATCCGCGACCTGATCGACCTGATCCTTCTGGCATTGGAAAACGAGGTAGCCGTGGGGCAGACCTATTTTGGCTGTGGACAGGTGCTCACCTATGATGGTTTTTCGGAGACCATTTCAAGGGCATTGGGAAAGCGAGCAGTGCGCATCACATTGCCAGTTGCCGTAACGACGCCCATCGCCATGGTCGCCGGGCTCCAGGAGCGGCTCACCGGTCGTCCAGCGTTGCTCAATGGCCAGCGGATCAAGGACATGCGACAGCCCTATTGGCTCTGCTCCGGAGACAAGGCGCGGGTTGAATTGGGGTTTGAGACCCTCACTGACCTGGACACGGCGGTGCGGGAAACAGTGGATTGGTACCGGGAGAACGGTTGGTTATGACAGGGGTTGGATTGTTGAAATGGGACTGATACTACTGCGATATGGAGAAGTCGCCCTAAAAGGTAAGAATCGAACCTATTTCCTCCGCAAGCTGAGGCGCAACGTGAGGGCCTGCCTCAAGGCAAACGAGCTCGACGGCAAGGTTTGGCAGAAGGGCCAGCGCCTCTTTCTCGAGACGGATCAGGTTGAGAGTGCGGTCGAGGCGGTGCAGAAGGTTTTCGGCCTGGTCTCCCTGAGCCCGGTCAGCGCAGTCCCGGCCAATTTGGACGATATTGTGCAGGCAGGGGTCGCCATGGCCCATCGTGCAGG
This sequence comes from Anaerolineae bacterium, assembly GCA_050123055.1. GTDB lineage: Bacteria > Chloroflexota > Anaerolineae > JAAYZQ01 > JAAYZQ01 > JASFHU01. The sequence continues at coordinate 2,646 of JASFHU010000333.1, read as the reverse complement.
CCTGGACCCTGCGCGCACCTTCCGGGTCCAAGCGCGCCGGGCTGACAAGTCGTTTCCGTTCATTTCTCCCGAGATCGAGCAGCAAGTGGGAGAAGCCATCGCTCAGGCCACAGGCGCCAGAGTGGATCTGTCCAAGAATGCCCAGATAGAGATCGGTATCGAAGTACGGCCGGAACGAGCTCTTCTTTATGGCGAGACGATCGCTGGCCCGGGTGGACTGCCCTTGGGCAGCCAGGGACGGGTGGTGGCCCTCCTTTCCAGCGGCATCGACTCACCGGTTGCATCGTGGCTGATGATGAAGCGTGGCTGCGCCGTCATTCCCGTACATTTTAGCACCAGCCAGGCCCAGACCGAACAGGTTGAGGCCATCGTGGAGGCTCTGAACCAGCACGCCTACGGCTGGCAGCTTCGACCCATCATCCTCTCCCACCAGGAGGTTCTGGGGCCGGCACTGGCCCGCTTGCGCGACATGCGCCAGGAGCGATGGACCTGCTTGTTCTGCAAGCGCGCCATTCTGTCCAGAGCCGCCGAGATTGCCCGGGAGATGGACGCCTCGGCCCTGGTGACCGGAGACTCGCTGGGACAGGTGGCCAGCCAAACACTGCCCAATCTGGAAGTGATCTCCTATGGCATCCAGAAACCAATAATGCGCCCCCTCATCGGCATGGACAAGACCGAGATCATGGACTTGGCACGGCGCATCGGCACGTACAAGCCCTCTATCAAGGAAGCGCACGCCTGCCCCTTCTTGCCGAACCGCCCGTTGACTCAGGCCGATCTGGACAAGTTCCGTACCTTATTGGCAAGAATGGACGAGATCGAGGACCAGCCTTCTTTGACCGGTACCGTGAAAGCCCCAGGGAACCCTATCGATGGTTAGGCGAGATCCACGCTGGGGTTGGTTAACCATCTTTGCCCTGGCAAACTTGGTGTGCTGGGTGGGCGCAGCGATCGTCATCGGCCTGGTCGTAGGCGACAAGGTGGATCTCGGCGTAGAGACTCTGATCCGCGAAGGACAGGCCACAGCCGTAGTGGTATGGGAAAAGGCGTCGCAACGCCCCCCCCAGCCAACGGCCGGTCCAGCAAACGTCGTCCGGGCCCAGCAGCCGGTCCAGCCAAGATCTGCCCAGAACCAGCCACCGGCCACGATAACCTGGCCTGCGCCTGCCACTCCCACCCCCATCCCTCAACCCATCGACAGGCCCCCACCCGCCGACAGGCAGGTGGCGGAAGAAGCTGCGCCCCCTGCATCTGCGCCACCAGTGTCTGCGCCACCAGATGCATCCCCAACGTCAGAACCTGAAGCCACCTTGGTCAGCGGTCCACTCTTGATGGCGAATCCCGAGCTCAACAGCTTGACGCAATTGAACGCCGAGATGAGCCGATCGGCCCCGGAACGGGCCGTACAGATTCGCTACCAGGAGGATGCCCTGAACCGCGAACTCGCTACCCTCTGGCAGAACAGGCCCGAGCTTCCGTATCGCAACGTACAGATAGACCTGAAAAGAGACCAGGTCATTGTCACCGGCATTGTTAAATTGTTCGGGTTCGAGGTGAATGCCAGGATCACAGGCAAGGCCGTGGCTCAAGATTGCCGCCCTCACTTTGAGATCACCAGCGTTTCTGTCGAGGGACTCGTGACCCCGCCGCTCCTCAAAGACCAGATCGGGGAGCTGATCGGCGAGGCGATGCATTGGTACCCGGCCGATTATCCACTCTGCCTGGAGCAGATCGTGCTGGAGGAAACGCGAGCCACCGTCTATGGATACCGGCGCTAGGAGAGAACGCAAGTGAGAGCCGTCCTGATCGACCACCAGCCGCAAGGGCACCCCCAACTCCGGCTGGTGAAAGATTATGTCGATCCAGAGCCGCCGCCAGGCGAGGCCCTGATCCGGACAGACATGGCGGGCATCTGCAACACAGATCTGGAGATCGTGCGGGGGTACGCCAGCTTTGGCGGTGTACCGGGGCACGAGTTCGTAGGCACAGTGATGCGGGCGGAGGATCCGACCTGGGTAGGTCAGCGGGTGGTCGGCGAGATCAATGCATCCTGCGGGATATGTCCTACCTGTCGTGCGGGACGGTCAACCCACTGCCCCACGCGTACCGCCCTGGGCATCCGCGGACGCGATGGCGTGCTAGCCGACCATTTCTGTCTGCCGGTCCGCAACCTTCACCCGGTACCCAGCGCGATCCCTGACAGCCAAGCCCTGTTCACTGAACCCTTGGCCGCAGCCTGCGAGATCCTGGAACAGATCCATGTCCGCCCCACGGATCGGGTGGTTGTCTTGGGGGATGGCAAGCTGGGCTTACTGATCGCCCAGGTTCTGGCCCTGACCGGCTGCGAACTGACAGCCATCGGCCGGCACAGGGCAAAGCTCGCCCTCCTGGCCAAGCGCGGCATCCGAACTCAGGTAGGAGACGAGGGAGCGAGTAGCGATGCCGATCTGGTTGTCGAATGCACAGGGCAGGCTGAGGGTTTTGCAGCCGCGCGGCGCTTGGTGAGGCCTCAGGGGACGTTGGTTCTCAAAAGCACCTATCACGGCCATGTGCAGACCGATCTGTCCCAGATCGTGGTCGACGAGGTCCAGGTCGTGGGTTCTCGCTGCGGACCGTTCGGTGCTGCGCTTCGCCTATTGGCACAGG
>JASFHU010000332.1:0-5612 GCA_050123055.1 Anaerolineae bacterium | reverse complement strand
CGTCACGTCCAGACAGGTTACCCCGCCTACCCGTTCGAGGTAGCGGGGATAGTCGTGCAAACGAAAGACAAGGCCCATGCCGATGCCTTTTGCCCTCTTGTTGCAGTGGTATAATCCACTCGGACTTTTTCGATTGTAACACATCCACAAGGGAAGTACAACTGGTGGACCAGAGCATCGGAGGTAAGCGTGCAACCTTCCACAACGAGACAACCACAACGCCCCACACACCTTTCTGACCATGCCGAGGTATGCCTGGAAGCCCTGGCCAGCGAGGGCTCGGGTGACTAAATCTCTTTGGGTGGTGCCCTGGGCCTGATGCATTACCTCGATTACCGACCTACCCATGACGTGGATGCCTGGTGGAACCCATCAGCGACAGAATGACAACAACAGAAGGTGAGCAGGTTTGTCGATGCGCTCGTGGATTGATGGGACCCTCTATCCTGACACCGACACCCCGACAGAACTGGGTACCCTGGCGGAGAAGGTAGACTTTTTGGCACGACTCTGCGGTGCCTGGGATTTCGGAATCCTGCCAAGTGCGGAAACAGTAGCCGAGATCCGACGCACGGAGTGGCGAGAGGCGGTGGATGCTTGCCGCTTTCTGACCTCGCCCACCTACCATCTGGTGCGCAAGTGGCACGACCTGCCCAACCTACCCTATCTGGGGCAACAACTGGCCTACATCCGGGATGATCCCAACCTGGCGTACATTTGAGCCGTTGCAGCAGCAGGCAAGGCTCTGGCGGAAAGACTGATGGGCCTACTGTCTCAGTGTATCACTGTCTCCCTGTGCCCCTAGTAGCAAGGAGCGGCACCAGCCAAGACGGATTCCAGTTTTGACGGCAGGGCGGTTTCGGGCTATAATCTGTCTGTAGAATCTCAGAGGAGGCGGACCGATGCTCGACAACCGATCACAGCAATCCGGCGTTGGTAGTGCATCGTGTGATCGGTAGAATCGGACCGTTCTGAGGAACGTACTTTCAGCCGTGGGTGCGCCTAGCGCCCACGGCTTTTTGCTGCGCGGAGATCCGGCCGGGCCAACGAACTCTTCACTCTCTGACCGAGGTCCCACAGGCACTCATCTCCGGGCAACGATTCGTGAGCGGGCGACACCCCGGCGGTATCGGGAGTGTATAGATGCTACAAGTCAGCAACGTATCAAAATCGTTTGGCGACAACCTGATTTTCCAAAGGGTGAACCTGACCCTAAACCGCGGCGAGCGGCTGGCCCTGGTGGGTCCGAACGGCTGCGGAAAGACGACCCTGCTCAAGATCATCCTGGGCGAGATGGAGCCCGACACCGGCAGCGCCCGGCTCTCGCCGGCCAGCGTGCGGGCCGGCTACCTGGCCCAGGCCCTGGAGTACAAGCCGGACCAGACGGTGGGCGAGGTGGTGCAGGGGGCCATTGCCGGCCTGACCGAGACTGAGCACCGCCTGGAGACGCTGTCGGCCCAGATGGCGCAGGTCCAGGGTGAGGAGCTCCAAAAGCTCATGGCCGAGTACGATCGGGCGCTGGACACCTTTGAGCGGCTGGGCGGCTATCAGATCGAGGCCCGCACCGACGCGGTGCTCAGCGGCCTGGATCTGGGCGACCTGGAGCAGAGCACGCCGGTCGATATCCTGAGCGGCGGGCAAAAGACGCGGCTGGGCCTGGCCCGGCTGCTGCTCTCCAACCCCGACCTGCTCCTCCTCGACGAGCCGACCAACCACCTGGACCTCGAAGCCCTGGAGTGGCTGGAGGGCTTTTTGCAGGCCTTTGACGGCGGCATCCTGATTGTCTCCCACGACCGGACCTTTCTCGACCGCACGGTGAGCGCGGTCCTGGAGATGGATCCCCTGAGCCGAACCGTGACCGAGTATCCGGGCACCTACTCGGAGTACGTCGAGGCCAAGGAAAGGGAGAGGGAGAAGCACTGGGCCGCCTTCAAGGACCAGCAAGAGTTCATTGCTCGGCTGGAGGGCACTCTGGCCGCGAAAAAGGGCTATGCCCGCTCGATCGAGCTGGGCACGATCGATTTTGGACCGCGCAAGATCGCCAAGGGCATCGCCCGCAAGGCGGTGGTACAGCAACGGCGTATCCAGCGACTGCTCGATTCGGAGGAGCGGATCGACAGGCCAGAGCGCACCTGGCAGATGAAGCTCGAGTTCCTCGATACGCCGGCCAGCGGCCGCGACGTGCTGAGTCTCGAAGGGCTGAGAATGGGATTCGGCAGACAGGAGCTGTTTCGTGACGTAAACCTGACGCTGCGCGCTGGCGAGCGGGTAGCCCTGGTGGGCCCCAACGGATCGGGCAAGACGACGCTGGCCCGCCTGATCCAGGGCGAGCTGGAACCGCTGGCTGGGCGGGTACGGCTGGGAGCGGGGGTTAAGCTGGGCTACTATGCCCAGGAGCAGGAGGATCTGGATCCCGGGACCACGCCGTACGAGGCCATCCGGGCCGTGGCGCCGATGAACGAGACCCAGGCGCGCAGTTTCCTGCACTACTTTTTGTTCAGTGGGGACGAGGCGTTCCAGTCGCTGGGCAGCCTCAGCTTTGGCGAGCGGGCGCGGTTGGCGCTGGCCCAACTGGTGGCACAGGGCTGCAACTTTCTCCTCCTCGACGAGCCGATCAACCACCTGGATATCCCGTCACGCAGCCGCTTCGAGCAGGCGATGACGGCTTTCCAGGGCACAGTACTGGCCATCGTCCACGACCGCTATTTCATCGATGGCTTTGCCACCGGCCTGTGGGCTATTGGGGGCGGTACGATCCGCCGCTATGGCGACCTGGAAGACCTGTATCGGGCGCGGCAGCGGGAGTAGACAACCAGGTAGGAGATGAATAGCTCGCGCCCAACGCGGAGGCTCCTTCGACCAGGCCCCTCGACTTGCTCGGCGGGCACCTAGGACGCCTCCGCTCGCTGGCATGGGACCACTGATGTTGCTCTGCAGGCTTTCGATAAAGGGGATTGACCTTTTCACTTGCTTGGGTTACAATGTCTGTAGGGAGTGAGCCCTGCAAGCTTGCAACATCGGGGGTAATGGCCAGGCCGACGCGGCCGGTCTGCTGAAGAGATCATCGCACAACCGAGCCGCTCGCGTTCCCTGGCAGCAGCCAGCGTGCCTGCCTTTGGGCACGCGGGCGGTTTCCGTTTGGCCGGCGAGCTACGCCCAGGGGGAGGAAGGCTGCTCGGGTGCAGCGGAAAGCGGCGGCATTTGAGACGTGCAGTTCACAGAGAAGGAGGAAATGGGCGATGGAATTCGTTCGTGGCTTGGACGTGAGCAAATATCAGACGGTGAATATCAACTGGGACCTGTTGCGCAGAGAGGGTTATCGATTTGTCTTCTTTCGCGCGTCTGGGCCCGACAAACCTCGCACCTGGACCCACCTCGAAAAGGACCCTCACTTTGACACGCACTACGAGCGGGCTGGCAACGCCGGCTTTGTGCGTGGCGCGTATCACTACCTGTTGCCCGATCTACCCCGGCAGGCTGCCTTTTTCGTCGAGGCAGTCGGGGACAGGCCGCTGGAGGCGAACTATTGGGGGGATGTAGAGCAGCATGGATTGACGGTCGAAAAGTGCGAATCCTTTTTCGAGGCCCTGGACCGGCATATTGGCCGGATGGCCGGCATCTATACACGGGCCTCCTTCTTGAATCGCCTTGGCGCCGAGCGGAGTGAGACCATGACAGTCCGGGGACAACGCCCTCTATGGATTGCTCACTTTGATGCCGACAAGCCAATTCTACCCCGCGGCTGGAACAACTGGCAGTTCTGGCAGTATACGGTGACCGACCGAGGCGCTGTGCCGAGCATCCCGCAGCGGGTGGACCTGAACTATTACAATGGCAACTCGGCCCAGTTCCTGGCCGAGTATGAGCCAGGAGCGGTGGTTGAGATCCGCGAACAACTGCAGGTGATCGAGGATGCGGTGGCTCGTATTCGCGCTCTTTTTGGCTGAGGAGCAACTGGGGGAGTTCTATGACTCAAGAGATTGAACTGGTCCGAAGGCACCAGCCGGTCCTGCGCTTCAGCAAGGATGGACAGGACCGGCCCGAACACTTTTTCCCGATGGCCGCCCGCCACTATGTGCGCGAGTGTGGTCTGCGGCGCAAGTTCGTGGGCTGGGAACAGCCGCCGGGCAAGACCCGGCTCAGGCACTTGAGCCGGTTGGCGAGACCGGAGGAGTGCTACCTGGCCTTTGCGGCTGGGGATGTGGAGGATGATGAAATCATCCTCCAGTTGCTGGATCAGGGTCTCGAATTCTCTCCGATGAGCGAGTCGGCAAAGCCGGACACGGACTTTTCACCGGGCGGCGGTGGGGAGGTGGTGCCCCGGCTGCTGGTCAGCCGCGAGGATGCGGACGACCTGGAGGCTACGGCGGCGGAGTGGGGAGGGGTGGAGCGGTTGTCGCTGGTTGCCGACGAGGCGGCGGTTTCGCTGGTGGAAGCAGAGACGCCCCCAGCAGCGACGGCGCCGGAGGTAGCCTTTGACCTGGCGGCGGAGACGGAAGCGTTCACGCTGGACGCAGAGATGGCGGCCGCAGGCCTGGAGTGGGTCATCCCGAAGGGGCTGGCCGGCTTGCCGGAGCGGCTTCACGAGCAGGCCCTGGAAAAGTATGCCCGTTACCGTGACTGGGAAACCTTTGCCCCTGTGTACCACTATCACGTCTGCAGGGATGGACCGTACCGCGTCCTGCAGTACTGGTTCCTTTATCCCTACAACGACTGGTCGGCCCACGGCGGCTACAACGATCACGAGGGCGACTGGGAGATGATCAATGTCTTCCTGGACGAGCAAGACCGCCCGCAGCAGGTGGCTTATTCGCGGCACATCAGGATCCCATGGCTGTTCGAACCCACTGCTGCGCCGTGGTCGGAGGTGGAACGAGTTGACGGAGACCACCCGGTGGTCTATGTGGGGTGTGGCTCTCACGCCAGCTATCTGGAGAGGGGCAAACACCGGATCCTGTGGCGGACCGACTATGCCGAGGGGAATGACCTGTCTATCGGGCCGGGGACGGAGCAGCCCTGGGGCCGCCCGATCCGGCTGGATAATAAGCGGTGGAACCTGGTGTTCTCGGGACGTTGGGGGGCGTTGGTCAAGAGCTGGCTGGGGATGGTCTTCAAGGGCACAAAGGGGCCCACGGGCCCGGCCCAGAAGGGCGACAAGTGGCACCACCCGGCCGAATGGGCCGGCCTGATCTGAATCGTCGCGAGAGCGTGACGAAAAAGGGTCTACCATTGCCTTTCGTTGGAAGAACCCTGTAGCCGGTTCTAGGGTTCTTTCTATTGGCGGTTGGGCCCAGGCGGACGATCGCCTGCTGCCTCCCCAGCGTAGCGACGGATGCTTGCCGCTCTGCAGCTGCGCATCTGTCCGAATGGGTCGGAAGATCATTGGTCAGGCGGACGTGCTGCCGCCAAACGGTGCGCGTCCGCCTGATTGATCAATGGACCCAAACCCTCTCTCTCATTGTGGGACCCATTCATCGGCGCCGATGTCATAGCCCGCACCGGAGGGCCTTCCTTCACCGTCGATGTCGGTGGTGACGCCTGCGTTGACACCGGTGTCGATAGCCGCGCTGCTCGGTCCGATGTGATAGTCGCCGTTGTCGGGGTCGACAAAG
>JASFHU010000331.1:0-5623 GCA_050123055.1 Anaerolineae bacterium | reverse complement strand
GAGCCGGACCCGGTTCGCGAGCAGATCGTCGAAGCGCTGGAGGGCAATCTCTGCCGCTGCACGGGCTATACCAAGATCGTCCGCGCCGTCCAGCAGGCCGCCGCCGCTCTTCGGGGGGACCCCTGGTCGCGGCCCGACCTTGGGTCTCCAGCCGAACCAAGGTCGGCCGGAGACCGTGCGCCGGGGGAGGATCAGGCCCTGGTGGGCGGCTCCCAGGTCCGTGTGGACGCCCTGGAAAAGGTGACCGGTGCGGCTCGCTACGCCGAGGATATCCAGCCGCCCGGACTGCTCCACGCCGTGGTGGTCCGCAGCCCCCATCCCCACGCCCGACTGGTGAGCCTGGAGACGGTCCCTGCGGCACGCCTGCCGGGCGTGGTCTGCGTGCTGACGGCGGACGACATCCCGGGCGAGAACACCCTGGAGGGGTACAGCCGCAACGAGCATCTGCTCACCCCGGTGGGTGGCTCGGTGCGCATGGTGGGCGACGCCGTGGCCCTGGTGGTGGCCGATTCCCCGGAGACGGCCAGGGCGGGGGCGGCGGCCGTGGCGGCCGAGTACCAGCCGCTGCCCCACACCTACGATGCCGTCGAGGCCATGTCGGCCGCTGCGGAGCCGATCTATGCTGGCGGAAACGTGCTGAACAGCCACCAGATCGAGTTTGGCGACCTGGAGGCGGTGCTGCCCGGCTCCGACCTGGTGCTGGAGACCATCTACCAGACCCCGTTCATGGAGCACTCGGCGCTGGAGCGGGAGACGGTGCTCAGCTACGTGGATGACGAGGGTCGCGTGTCGATCGTGGCCGGGCACCAGGAGCCCCACTGGGCCCGCAACTGGACGGCCACCATGCTGGGCCTGTCCCGGGAGCAGGTGCGGGTCATCACACCGCCCATGGGCGGGACCTTTGGCGGCAAACAGGACCCCTGGCCGCTGATGGCCGGGGCGCTGGCCGCCTATCACGTGCGCCGGCCGGTGCGCCTGGCCTATACCCGCCGCGAGTCGTTCGACGCCTCGCCCAAGCGGCATCCCTACCGCATGGACTACCGGCTAGGGGCGGCGGCGGACGGCACCCTGACCGGACTCCGGGTGCGCATCGTGGCCAACACCGGGGCCTACGATTCGGACGGCTACTTTATTCCCTACTATGCCCTGGTGGCGGGGGGCGGTCCCTACCGCTGGCAGGCGGTGGATGCCCGCGCCTGGTCGGTCCACACCAACGGCCCCAAGGCGGGCCAGATGCGCGGCTTTGGCACGCCCCAGTCCACCTTTGCCCTGGAGTGCAGCCTGGACGAGCTGGCCGCGCGCCTGGAGGTCGACCCGTTGGAGCTGCGCCTGCGCAATGCCATCGACGACGAGACGGTCACCTTCCTGGGCTATCCGCCGTCGGAGACCATCGGCTATCGCCAATGCCTGGAGGCCATCCGTCCCTATTATCAGCCGGCCCGGGAGAAGGCAGAGGCCCTCAACCGGGAACCAGTTTCTGGCCCCTGGCGGCGGGGCGCCGGACTGGCCGGTATGTGGTACCGCTTTGGCAAATCGGGGACCATCACCAGCGAGGCCCAGGCCGAGTTGGGGCTGGACGGCGCCATCACCATCCTGTTCTCGGCCCCGGACTATGGACAGGGCACGTCGACGGTGATGGCCCAACTGGCCGCCGAAGCGCTGGGCCTGCCGCTGGAGCGCCTGCGCCTGGTCAACGCCGACACGGCCCGCACGCTGGACAGCGGCATCCAGGGCGCCTCGCGCAGCACCTATTGGGTCGGCGGCGCCGTGACTACGGCCGCCGGCCTGCTCAAGGAGCGCATCCTGGGCACCGCCGCCGAGCTGCTGGACCACGCGCCGGGTGAACTCCGGCTCACGGCCGGAGCCGTGAGCGGCCCCGGCGGCGCCGCGCTCTCGCTCGACAGCATCGCCGCAGAGATGGAGCGCATTGGCCAGTCGCGCCAGGTACGCGGCGTCTTTCGCCCCCTCCTGGGACCCCACTTTGAAGAGGGCACGCGGCCCAAGTATCTGCCCTACTTTGTCACCGGCGCCCACCTGGCCGAGGTGGAGGTGAACGTGGACAGCGGCGAGGTCCGCGTATTGCGCGTCGTGGCTGCCCACGACGTGGGCCGGGTCATCAATCCCCAGGGCGTCCAGGGACAGATCGAGGGGGCGGTGCTGATGAGCCTGGGCGCGGCGCTGATGGAGGAGTATCTGCCCGGCCTGAGCACCGGCTTCAGCGACTACTATTTGCCCACCATCCGCTCGGCGCCCGAGATCGAGGTGCTGCCGGTCGAGGTGCCCAGCCACTGGGGGCCGTTGGGGGCCAAGGGACTGGGCGAGGCGGCCACACTGTCCACCGCGCCGGCCATTCTCAACGCCATCTATCACGCCACGGGGGCGCGCGTGCGCCAGCTTCCGGCCACCCCCGAGCGCGTGCTGGCGGCGCTGCCATGAGCGCCGGCGGCGAGGCCCGCGACCGCCCGGTGGTGGGACTGGACTGCAGTTACGGCCTGTACTTCCCGGCCGACCGGCTGGGACCGGTCCTGCTCGAGATCGCCCAGTTGGCCGACGATCCCGCCAGCCACTACACCAACCTGGTCCTGCCCGACGGTAGCATGGTCACGGTGCCCTTTGCCTCGTGGCTGGGCGATGGGAAGACGGTCTCCCTACTGCCCATCAGCCGGGTGCGCCTCGACGTCTCGTTGCGCTTCCCGCCCGCCGGCGCCCACGAGGACGGCGGGCCGGAGCAGGTCATCGACCCGGGCGGGATCCCGGAGCCAGAGCCGCAGGGCCCGGTGGCCATCCGGCTGTGGGTGTATATGGGCCACCGCCACGCCGGCCTGGTCTTTTTCCCGCCCGGCCCCCGGACCGGCAGATTGCTGGTCGGGTCGGTCGCCATTCGCCGCACCCTCGTCGGGCTCCTGGAGCGCCAGCAGGGGATCGTGGGCCTGCTGGACGACATCGAGCATGGGACATCGTACCTGCTGCCCGACCTGCGGACCCGCATCGACCTGCCGGATCTGACCGATTACTATGACGCCAACCAGGGGATCGACGTTGACCGCTGGCTGGAGGAGCTCTTGAGACAGGAACTCGGCCCCACGCTGCCGCCCCGCGTCGACCCGCCCGAGAAACAGCCGGAGGATGATACGGATAGGGTGCTCAGGAAGCTGGAGGCGATCCTGGGCTTCTCGCGCGAGCCGGTGCCCCCCCGCTACCATCGCACCTTTGAGGAAAAACCGTTCGACACCTGCGACTTTTGCGCCAGGCCCCTGTTGACGCCCGACACGCGCTACACCGTCACAAAGTTCTTCTCCGCGGGGGAGTTGAGCCAGGAGCTGGCCATCTGCTCCGGCTGTGGCGACGAGCTGCGGAAGGGCTACTCGGCCGAATCGCAGGAGGCCAGCGCCCAGATCTTTGCCTCGGTGCCGGTGGCCCGCCGCGCCCTCAAGGCCAGCCGGGAGGGCGTGGACCACGCCGACCGGGTCGAAGTCGTCGAAGAGATGACCTGCCGCTGCTTGCTATGCGACGCGCCGAGGGAGGGGGCCAAATCCCACGTCGAGTATGCCCTGTGCGAGGGCACCGAGATCGTCTACTCGTTCTATCCCATCACCATCTGCGACGATTGCATGATACGCATCTACGACGCCCTGTCGGAAAAGACCAAGGAGGCCGGCCGGCGCTTTTACGACGACCACTTTGGCTTCCCGCCGCCGGGCGCGCCGTCGCTTCAGCGCCGGCCTGAACGCCTGCCGGTGTGGGTTACCCTCTGATCGGACTCTGTCGTAGCCACTCCCTGCCTGGGACCAACCTACTGTGCCGGTGTGCCAGTGTGCCACCTTCCCCGTATGCCTCTGAAGTTCTGCCCAAATCGCGGGGCGCGTGAGGGGCTCCCAGCGCCTGCTGCGGGAAATTCACGTGCCACGGGCGGCAAAGCCACCAACTGATAGTCGCTGCCAGGTCCGGCCTGAGCGGCAGAAATCTGAAGCAACCAACACCTGAATCACACTGTTCGGATCTCCGGCCCTGTGGAGGGCAGGAATGATCTGCCGTACCGGAATTTCTCCCCAAACCCCGTTTATTAGATTAGCACAATGGTCCATTGACTCTCCAGATGTCTCCGCCCTGGGGTCCTGCGGCACGATTGCCGCTGACAGTTGCCGAGGAGCAAAGTGCGTTCTATGCTGTTCGAAGCCTCTGTTTCACCGGTTGTCAGCGCCTTCGCCAGGAGGCGCAAGAGAAGCAAGATCTGTAGGAGGTTCTTCTCATGTCCCACTTGAGCCTTGAAATCCGGTATGAGTGGCAAGAGGGTAGCATTCCGCCGCCGTATCATTACGAGTACACCATCCGGATCGGCCCCGGTCTGCACGGGGCGATCGAGTTTCGGCCCGATTATGAGTTCAACGATCCTCCTATCTGGAGGGAGTCGTTTACGCTCAGCACCCCGCAACTGGCCACCCTTTATGAGCTGATGAAAGCACAAGGGGTTATTGACCGGGAGTGGCAGCGCGGAGCAGGGTTTTCGGTGGGCGGAAGGGTCGAACGGCTCGAAGGCACTGTCGGGGAACAGGTCTTTTCGATTCCCAGCGAGCTCGATCCCGAGGATGCAGCGGCCATTAGCCCGGTGTACCGGGCCATTCGGTCCCTGGTTCCAGAATCTATCTGGACCGAGCTCATGTCGCGGCGCAGTCAGTACGAGCAGGAGTATCTCGGAAAAGCGCCATGACAGAAAGGAGGTGCTTGACAACAGTTCTGTCGTACACCTGGCGTAGGCCAGGCTCTGATCCTTGATTTCACTCGGAGCGGTTCGGGTCCATCGCTCTGACCCACCATCTCGGGATGGCAACGGGGTATACTGGACCAGTTCCAAGCAAGAAACTACCTGTTAGGAGGAGGTAAACAATGGCAGAGACACAAGTTGCGCCGAAGAATGTAGGGGTCATCAACCCCTATGCCCTGGCAGAAGTGCTACGAAAGGAAAGCGTAGATTGGCTGGATGTGGATACGCACGAGGTGCTGGCAGAGACGTTTGAAATGCCCTATGAAGAGCTCTTTGATCCCAAGTTCGACTCGCCGTTGTACACGGGACTGGAGCTCAACCTGGAGACTATGGAGATGGAGCGTGCGGAGTTGCCGATGGTGTCGGCCGATCTGGTGGAGGAACCAGGCCCACCAGTGACCGATGCTGATGCGCGCGTGACCGATGCTGACGCGCGAGTGACCGATGCTGACAGCGAGCCTGAGCGCATGGGCATTGCCGAGGCCCTGGCCGGTGTGTCGGTCACGGCATCGTGGCGAGATCCGGGCGTTTTCTTCAAGGAGGCCGCAGAGATGACCGATCCGGTCCAGGGCGCGCTCGGTGACTGCTACCTCATCGCCGCCATGTCTTCGGTGGCCTGGGCGCGCACCTATGACATCGCCCACCGGTCCCGGGCCACAGGCACGGCCCAGCAAAGGTTCGTGGACCTGGTCGTCTTTCATCAGGCGAACAAGGCGATCAGGATCGAAGTGAGCGAGCGAGTGCCCCTGAACCCGCCTGGTCATACCTTCATCTATGCTCGTTCGAGCGAAGGGGGGGAGATCTGGCCGGCAGTGTATGAAAAGGCATATGCCAAGTGGCGTACGGGTCACTCGGGTGACA
>JASFHU010000330.1:0-5632 GCA_050123055.1 Anaerolineae bacterium | reverse complement strand
GCGCAGATTTGACAGGGGCGCCGCGGCATGGTATGCTTGTGAGGAATGAACGTTCCGTCCGAAACAGCCAAAGAGGCAGATTGAAGGGTATTGATGACGACCAAGCGAGAGGCAGTACTGGAAGCAACCCTGGAACTGATCTCCGAGCATGGCTTTCACGGCACGGCCATGTCCATGATCGCCGACAGGGCCGGCGTGGGCGCCGGCACCATCTACCGCTATTTCGAGGGCAAGGAAGACCTGGTCACCCAGTTGTACCTGGAGGTCAAGCGCGAGATGGGCGAGGCCATTCTGGCCGGCTATTCCGAGGAGCTGTCGCTGCGGGAGCGTTTTCGGACCCTGTGGCTCAACATGCTGCACTACTACATGGAGCACGCCTGCGAGCTGGCCTTTCTGGAGCAGTTTGACAACTCGCCCTACATGGTACCAGAGGTAAGAGAGGCGTTCAGCGAGTACTATGAGCCCCTGATGCGATACTTCCAGTATGCCTTCCGGGAGGGCGTGTTCAAAAAGATGCCCCTGGCCATGTTGTCCACCTTCACGCTGGAAGTGGCCGTCTCGCTGGCCAAGCATCACGCCGCCGGGGAGCTGACGTTGGACGACGAGACGAAAGAGCTGGCCATGAACGCCACCTGGGATGCGCTCAGTCGATGACGTTTTGCCATCGGCTTGCCGCCGGGTCACCGGGCGGCCCGCCACCGATTCTCTGGGTGGCCCGTTTTGATGGGTAGGCCGGGTACGAATGTTCCTTCCGAGATTGGGACCACCTAACTCATAGAAGATACGGAGAGGATACAAGGTATGCAATACCGCAAGATGGGATCGTTGGACTGGGAAGTTTCGGCGCTGGGCTTTGGCGCCATGCGCCTGCCCCAGAGAAGGTTTAACCGGATGAGGGCCGAGACGGACGAGTCGATCCGGATCATCCGCCACGGCATCGACCTGGGCATCAACTATGTCGACACGGCCTGGCCCTACCACATGGGGGACAGCGAGCGCATCGTCGGCCAAGCATTACAGAATGGCTACCGCGAGCGGGTCCAGCTGGTGACCAAGCTGTTCATGCCCATGGTCCGCGAGGCAGCAGCCTTTGACCGCTACCTGAACTCGCAACTGGAGAAACTGCAAACCGACTACCTGGACATCTATCTTTTCCACAGCCTGGACAGGGGATCCTTTGAGAAGGTAAAGCGGCTGGGGCTGATCGAAAAGATGGAAGAGGCAAAGAGGCAGGGGCGCATCCGCCACGTCGGCTTCTCTTTCCACGATACGGCCCCGGTTTTCAAAGAGATCATCGACTACTATGATTGGGATATGGCCCAGATCCAGTACAACTATATGGATACCGGCATCCAGGCCACCACCAACGGGCTGGTCTATGGGCACAGCAAGGGCATAGCCATGGTCATTATGGAGCCGGTAAAGGGTGGGGCACTGGCCAACCCGCCGGACGAAGCGCTGGAGATCATGCGCGCCTCGGGCATCGAGCGCTCGCCCGTCGACTGGGCGCTGCAGTTTCTCTGGAACCGGCCCGAGGTCGCTGTGGTGCTGAGCGGCATGAGCAACCAGCAGATGGTCGACGAGAACTGCGCCAGCGCTGACCGCTCGGGCATCAACTCCCTGACCCCGCAGGAGGAGGAGGTGATCGCCCGGCTGGCCGAGGTGTATCGCAGCAAGATCCTCGTGCCCTGCACGGCCTGTGGGTACTGTATGCCCTGCCCCGCCGGCGTCAACATCCCCCAGAATTTTGCCGTCCTGAACAACGTCTCCATGGAGAACAACCGCCTTCTGCGCTGGCGAGTGAAAAGATCGTACGGGAAACTGGCCAGATCGAAGGCGGAGCTCGACCGGGAAAATCTGAACGGTAGCGCGTCGATGTGTGTGGACTGTGGCGAGTGCCTGGAAAAGTGTCCCCAGGAGATCAATATCCCCGTGGAACTGGCCAAGACACACGCCATTTTGGGGAAACGCGAAAAGATCGCGGCCCATTATTCTTGAGCGCCAGAGGCTCATCATCTATTAGGGAGGAAACCATGCAATCAGAAAATGACACCACCTTCACCTTTGCAGACCCAGATGGCTATGAGATCTTTTGCTATCGCTGGGCGCCACCGGCCGGCGTAAGCGCCAAGGCCGTTGTGCAGATCGAGCACGGTGCAGCCGAGCACGTGTGATTTCCAGCGTAACTGTAGAATAGAAAAAAATGGGCACGGGCTGCATGAGCGTGTTCCAAGTGTAAGCAAATCAAGCATAAGTGCAGAGAAGTGCTATATTCTCAAGTGTAACTGTAGAGCAGAAAAGCGGGTATGGGCTAGGTGAGCTTTTTCCCAATCGCAGAGAAATCCAGCGTAAGTGCAGAAAAAGTCCGTGTTTCCAGCGTAACTGTAGAAAAAGTCCAAGGCGCGCTGGCGCCGCATTAGGCCACTCCTGCCCATCCCGACAAAGCTCAGAGTGGTTTTGAGTTGAGATCACGAGCAATGGATCGTGGCCGTGTTGTACGGTGAAAAAATGAAGAGTCCTTGGATTGTTCAAGGACTCCTCATTTTGGATGCTGTGGGATCGACTGGCGAACTCACGTAGCGTGGGCTACTCTCGATTTTTGGCCATTGCGGTAAGCCCCCTGAATGCGCGCAGCGCGTTTTTGATCTCCGCCTAACTTGTCCCATGCCTCGACCAGGGCGGCGACGCCATTCTGCTCGACCAGGGCAGTCAACCAGCGGCGAATCCGCTGGCGACGGTTCTTGATGGTGCCCTCCGTCGTGTCGAGCAGCGTGGCGATTCCTTCGTTGGTGTGACCCTGCGCCGCCAGGCGGATGATGGTCGCCTCGTTGTGGATGGTGCCCAGGTTGCGGGCGTAGCTGATGGCCCGCTGCGAGACCCCAGCAGCCTTGCGGCCATCGATGAGGGTCGTCACCAGGTCCTCCTTGTCCAGCCAGTTGAGGCGTTGCAGGTCCGTGGCTTCCCCGGCGGCGGCCGAGATGCGGTCCAGGTAGGTGACGTCGCCGTCACCGGCGATGGGGTCCTCCAGGTTGACGACTTTGACTTCCCGGAGATGCGCCAGCTTGCCGCCGCGCATCTTTCGGAAGTAGTACGTCGCCGAACGGTCGCGAGCCGCAACAAACGCTTTGGCCGGATGGGCCTGCTGGACCTCGAGGTAGTGCCAGTAGACGGAGGCGGCGTGGTTCATGAGCTCGTTCATCTCATCGGCGTCGGGTTGCAGGTTGTAACGGCGCCGGGCGCAACAGGCAGCGACGCGCCCTTTGCCAACATAGTCGGTGGTCTCAGGTAGGGGGCGCTGACGACCAGGCGCCCGGTTGATTGAATGGCTTGCTTGAGTAGACATCTGTAAGCTCCTTTCCGTGGGTTAGATTTGGAGCTAGCCGGTCAGCCAGCCCTCCCACGTACCTCCTGCGGTAGCAGGCCGGGCGCCTACAGAGTTTTGGTGGATAATGGACGACAAACAAAGATAGGGTACAATTGAGGTGACAGTCTTGCGCAGAGACACCTGCCTTGAGCGTCAAAGACGGCCAGAGGCAGGTGTTCTCATTCATATCTCAATTCATTCAAAGGAGAAGAAAAAATGAAACTGAATCGTAAACCACCTCCAGGAAACGTTCGTCGCGTCAGATCCACCGGGCAAAACATCCGGGGCGTCATCACCAACAAGGCCGGGCGTCTCGTCCAGTTCGAGTCCTGGGCAGAGAGATCTCTACTCTTGCGTCTCGACCGCGATCCGGGCGTAACCGACTATGGCAGCCAGCCAGAACAGTTCAAGTTCATTGACCCTCAAGGTAAATGGCACACCTACACGCCCGATTTCATCGTCTGGCGCCGCGATGGACAGGTCGAGATTCACGAGGTCACCCTTTCCAAACGGCGCACGCGCCCGAATATTCGCCAACGTGAAGCGGCTGCCGCTGAGATTTGCCGGACACGCGACTGGCGGTACGTCGTCCACACGGAACAGACCCTACCCCAGGGGAGCGAGTTGGCCAATCTGCTGGCTCTGTTTCGTTACCGGGTGGCCGCTTGTGCCGATCAAGCCGTGACCGGCGCTGTTTTCAACCGGTTGAGCCATGCTGAACCCACAGCCCTGCTGCACCTGGTCACCCAAGTCGCGCACGAACTGGGTCTGCCCCAGCCAAGCGTCGTAGCTGCCTTGGGCCACATGCTCTGGCATGGTCAGGTCAACACCGACTTGAACCGACTGATCTTCACCGACAACGGAATAGCCCCGGACGTTCTGATCCGACCGGGGCAAGAGGAGGAGAGACATGACTCGCGTATCCGGTAGGTCTTCCTTTGAAAAACAGGTACGGCCGGGCCATTTCCTGTATTGGCAAGGCCAGCGTTACCGCGTGTTGGCGGGCGATCTGTCCCAGCCGCTGCTGATCCATGTCGAGGATGTTGTCACCCTGGAACAGCGCATCATCCGCGTAGAGGAACTCCTGCTGCCCCAGGACAATGGCTCAACGGAGCCGATCTTTGCCCCCAGCCTGGAAGCCTTGCAGGCCGAACTTGAGCGACAGCATCCACTGCCAGATCCCATCAACACCACCGGCCTTCCGGCTCATCTGCTGCACAGGGCTGACACCATCGTGGCAATCGTCGAAACAGTGGATGGGCTGGTGGCCGCCGAAGAAGGTCGGGCTTTGCTGCGGCAGGAGAAATTTCAGCGTACGCCCGCCATCCGGCGCGCATGCGCACAGTTGGCCGAGCCGGTGAGTCCGGCGACCTACTACAAGTACCGCCTTCTCTACCGCGAGTGGGACGGTGATCGGGGCCGGATTGCGGCCGCCTTGCGGCGCTCGACGTTCAACCAGACCAGAATGGACAAAGCGCAGTTGCACTTTGTGGATACGCACATCCTGCGCTTTTACGCCCGCAGTCGCTCCCTCCGGCCTCGCCCCATGACGCTGTATCGCATCGCCCAAAGCACCTTCGAGCGGACCAGGGGGCTGTGGCTTGACCCGGAACAGGGCGCAGCCGGAGTTCCCGAGAACGTCGTCGAAGAATTGCTCAATCCCAAGTTGCCCATGCAGGCAATCCTGGACAACCCGGAGAAAGCCAGGCTGCTCCGGCCCATCGCCCTACCCTCGCGCAGTTGGTTCTACCAATACCTGCGCTGGTTCGAGCATCAACCGGAGCAGGGCAAAGAGGTCATGATCGCCCGCCATGGCCGGGACATGTGGGAACGGGAGCAGTTGGTCTTTGATACCTTCGTAACGCGGGCCACGCTCCCGCTGCAGTACGTGTTTGCCGACCACTGGTTGGTGGATGTCTTTACGGTGGACGAGGCTACCCGCAGCCGATTGGATCGATTGTGGCTGACTCTGTTGATCGATGCCTATTCCCGAAGCGTGCTGGGCCTGGCTCTGTTGTACGAAGTCCCCTGTATTGAATCGATCCAAAGCGCCTTGCGCCACGCCATCTGGCCCAAAACGTCGCATCAAGAACTGGGGATCGAGGGCGAGTGGCTCTGCTACGGGATTCCACAGCAGTTGTCCCTCGACAATGCCTGGGCCCATCATGCGTTCAGCCTGGAGAACCTGGCCCGGGTCATCGGCCAGGGTGGCCGCTACAGCAGCATCGATCTGGTCTTTCGCCCACCCTACAAGGGCCGCTACGGAGC
>JASFHU010000329.1:0-5636 GCA_050123055.1 Anaerolineae bacterium | reverse complement strand
AGCTTGAGCGTGACAAACCCATCGATGGTGAGCGCTTTGCGGATCCGCGCGAACGAATCGGGCCTGTTGTTCTTTTCCCACAGCAGGTTGACGATCGACGGATGATCCTCCAGCCTGTTGGCTGTAATCTGCATCAAGCGCTCTGCGCCAACCTGTTCTTTGAGCCAGTCGACCTCCTTCGTCGCCCGCCGGTCCATCAGGTTGTAGGCACGGTTGATGGGGTTCTGGTCCTCGTCCACCATGACCATTGAGGGCAGGGCCGAAGAGACGCCGATGCCCTTGATCTCGGCCGGATTCACGCGCGACTCGGCGAGGCAGCTCTGGATCAGGCGGCAGGCAACCTCCCAATAGCCCATGGCGTCGTGTTCCGACCAGCCAGGCTTGTCGTGGAAAAAGGGATACTCCTCGAAGGCAAAGCCTAGAACCTCACCCTCAGGGTTGATGATGCAGGCCTTGGCCCCTCCGGTACCATAGTCGAGGCCCAACAGATAGTCCGCCATCGTGCTCTCTCCTCGCGATAGATTATCTCAGGTATACTATGACTGTTCTTCCACAAGCTTCTTGCCCACCGCACCACCTGGGTGGGTTTGTCCGAAAGCCTCTTTGCTATGGCCCCGCAATTCTAGCAACAATACGCAGAGGACGTCACCCGCGGCGCCATTGACCAGGGAGCTTCCCGTGGCGACCATGCCATAGGGGTCCACCTCTCCCTCAGTCCGGATGTGATACACGGCGTCGCACATCTGCGCCAAAGGAGACTCGGGGTTCTCTGTCTGGGCGACGAGCCGCCCCCCCCGGCCGCGGGCGATCTCGGCGAACTGGTTGATCTCGGCACTGTGCCCACCCTTGGAGATGAGGTACACGACGTCGTCGGGCGTGACAGCGCCCGATCCGCCATGCAGCCCGTCGGAGGCGCTGATAAACAGGGCGGGTGTGCCGCTACAGGACAGCAGGTGGGCCAGCCGCTGGGCAATGGCCCGCGACGTACCGGCCCCGGTCACCAGCACATGGCCCCGGCAATTGAGCAACAGGGAAACGACGTCCGCCAGGCTGTCATCGAACTGCCCGGCCAGAGCTCTGACGGCCTCGGCCTCGCGCTGGACGATCTCCCTCGCTCTGGTAATCATCTCCACCGTTGAAAGATCACTCACGTTCCTGGTTTGCCTCTACTAGTGCGCTGTGGCCAGCGGGGCCGTTTCCATGAGCAGCGTCTCGGCGGTCGATAGATCGGTGATCAGAACGTCGAGGATGTTGCCGTGCAACGCAGCGCGTATGATTCCGTGCTTGGCAGTGCCCCCGGCGATGCCGATGACACGCGGAATCTTGCGGATCTGCTCAAGGGTCAAACCGATGATCCGCTCGTTGAGCTCAAGGTTGATTGGGCTTCCATCGCTGTCCATGTATCGTAGGGCAATGTCACCAACGGCCCCCAGTTCCTGCAGGCGCTCGAGATCTTCCCCGCTCAGGATGGTACCCGTACGCAGAACAATGGAATGGGGCGTGGGCGCGCCAAGTCCCACCAAGGCGACGTCGGCTCCTGCGGCGAGCCGGAGGACGGTGGCAATCTGGGCATCGGATTTGAGCGCTTCAGCCATCTCGCGAGTGGCTACGATGCCGGGCGCCGGCAACAGGCGCAACTTGGCCCCCAGTTTTCGAGCGAGATGTTGAGTGAGTTCCGCCGAGTGTTCCAAGGTATCCGCCGGTCCGAGGCCGCCCAGCAATTGTACTACGGTGACGCCGGGCCAGGAACTATAGGGAAGGGCATCGGTCATGGCCAGGATCGAGGTGCCCCATGCGGTAGCGATCACTTCGTCGCCCGAGATGCACCGGAGCAGGCATTCTGCTGCCACAGGTCCGAGTTCTCGAACTACAGCGGGGTGATGATCGGGATCGCTGACGGGCACAACAACTGCCTCTCGCAGGCCGAATCTCTGTTCAAGCGCGCGCTCGAGGTCGGCCATACCATTGGGTGGGGGCGTGAGGGTGATGTTGATGATGCCGTTGTCCCGGCCTTTTTGGAGGAGGCGGGAGACCTTGGGGCGGGATAACCCAAACCGATTGGCGATCTGCTTCTGGGTCAGACCGTCAACATAGTAGGCTTGGGCGATTCGATATAGGAGCCGGTGTTGCTCGCTATTTACCGCCACATCATCTCCCAAAGTGACCAAGCGTTCAGCCCTGAACATCTGCTCACTAGTATAGCACATGTTTCCTGGCGTGTCAAATCAGGGGGTGGTCAGCTTTGGAGTCTCCTGACACTGTGCGTTTCGTCCACTTGAGCTCCACGAGTTCCTCAAGACACCTGGCTGGACCATCGGTGATCTTGTCAACCATCTGGCATACATGCCTGTGGGGGTCACGCTCGGCGGTCCAGCATCCCAGCTCCCTGGTCATCTGCTTGCCAAGGGCATTGATGCATGCCATGTCTGCGGTGGTTTGACTGTCATCCAGACCATTGGTGACAGGCAGCACTGTCAAAGCTACAAATGGACAATGCACGCTGGGGTTCTAGCTTATGAGCGCAAGAGCACTTAGCCGACCATCACTTGACGAGTTATCGCTTATGAGAAGGCCCGTTCTCGGCAGCATTCCTGGTCGGTGAACGGGTGTTTCCTGGCCGAAAGCGTACATCCTTTCGAAATCTGTTTAGAGCAAGCTCGCCCTGAGGTGTGAGCTCGAATGCAAGCGTCCAATGGGTGGCAGTGTTCAGTATCCAGCCGTCTGCCGAGGGATGCCGCTAGCTCACTCTCGCTGAAGCTCCCGCGGCCCCTCTAATTCGTGTCTGTTCCGCCAAGAGTGATGCTGCGTCCTATCCGGCCTAGATTCCGTCGGATGGGACACAGCTGTCTCCGGGCAGACGGAGGTTGGTTGCGGCTGAGAACGGTCTGCTTCTGCCATGATGTGCTTCGTCAGACGGTTGGCATCGGTCTGAAGAATGCCTTGATCTGTCAATCGCATCAAAGCGGCTGTGTTATGATTATTGTAACACAGAGCAAACCGGAGGGCAGGGTCAATGCTTCCGATGATAATGGGTATACCTGGAACTAGGCGAGGAGCAAATGAGTGACTGTCTCAACTACCTGGCTGAAAAGGAAAAGCCTAGCGCCTTCGACATTAAACCAGGCCTCCCTGCGTTGCTGTTCCTATGCCGCGAGGTATTGTGCAAGGATCTGGGGCTGCCCCTCGAATTGGTGTGGGACAGGAGACCCAATCGCTTGCTCACGCTCCTGACTAAAGAAGAAGTCCGGCAAGTGCTTGCTCAACTCGCCGGTCTCCACCGTCTATTTGAGGTGACTTCTGTCCAATCACCGTCAACAGGATGGACGTATCGTTGTGGGGTGTATACTGGATACTAACCTTATTACCGGAGGTTTTGTCAGAGCAGAGCCGAATGGTCAATATCGCACGTTATTCACTGTTCCCAGCACATGAAATCCCTGGAGGTGTTTGGATGGGCGGAAGAAACCCAACCAGTATGCCCTTGTCGCATCTTGCTTCACAGGACCCCTGTCTCTTGGACATGGGACGCTGCTTGTGATACACTCATGGTGAGTGCGGCTTCAAGGCAGGCTCACTGGAGTGTGAGAAAGGGAGAACGAAATGCTCCGATCGCTCTATCGTACACCAGAAGGACTGGTACGCACCGATCTGAGCCCGGAAGCGTTTGCCACGGTGCTCAAAGAGCCAGACGCTCTGCTCTGGGTGGACTTTGATGGTGAGCCGCCAGAGGTGTGTGAGCCGATCTTGCGACAGGCATTCGGCTTCCACCCCCTGGCCGTGGATGACGCCCTCCAGGAGTCGCACGCGCCAAAGATAGACGATTGGGATACCTACCTCTACCTCGTACTCCATGCGGTGACGCTGGACGGGGCACATCAGGTCGCGCTCGACACCCTGGAACTTGACGTCTTTCTGGGCGCCAACTATCTCGTCACCCATCGGATCCAGCCTGTTGCCGCCGTGGATCGTTTGTGGGCCACCTGCCAGCGAGATGAGCGCCATCTGAAAAAGGGCAGCACACACTTGCTTTACGTCCTGGCCGATGAGCTGGTGGCCGACTATATGCCCGTGGTCGAAAGTTTCGACGAGGCCATCGACCAGCTCGAAGATTCGATCTTCTCCGCGCCCACGCCGTCCTTGCTGGAACAGATCTTCGCTCTTAAGCGTGCTCTTGTGCACATGCGGCGGATTATCACCCCCCAGCGAGAGGTGCTCAGCAAGCTGGCCCGGGGCGACTATGCTGTGATCGATGCCAAGGATCGCATTTTCTTTCGGGACGTGTACGATCATCTGGTTCGATTGCACGACATCACCGAAAGCCTGCGCGACCTGGTCGGGGGTGCGCTGGATACCTATCTCTCGGTGGTCAGCAACCGGATGAACGACGTGATGAAGACGCTTACGGTGATCACCACTCTGTTCATGCCTATGTCGTTCCTGGCCGGATTCTTCGGCATGAACTTTTTTCAGGCAACAGTACCCTTTGATGCCTGGACGGGCCGGGTGGCTTTTGGGCTGATGATCGCCGCCATGGTCCTGCTGCCGCTGGCTATGTTCCTGTGGATACGCCGGCGGGCGTGGATGTAGATTTGGGGGGCAAGAATTCCTGGCATGCTCAAACGCTGGAAGCGCCGGGCTGGGTGGTTGAAAGGGGAGACCTATGCCCTCTACCTGGCATATCGAGACCCTAGGACGCCCTGGTATGCCAAGGTGTTTGTCGCCTTCGTAGTGGGGTATGCCTTCAGTCCCATCGACTTGATCCCTGACCCGATTCCCATCCTGGGCTACCTGGATGACCTGCTCCTCGTTCCGCTGGGCATCGCCCTGGCACTGAAGATGATCCCGCCGGCCGTGCTGGACGAGTGCCGAGAGCAGGCCCAGTTGACGATGGAAGAGGGCAATCCCACGAACTGGAAGGCAGCCGCTGCGGTCATTGCCATCTGGCTGGTGATCGCAGTCGCGATCATATACGCCGTTGCCAGACTTTGCCTGCAATAGGTCCCATTGTCTGCTCGCTGTTGGCGGTCTCTCTGGGAGGAAGCGATGAACTTGATACTGCTGCGGCATGGGGAGAGCAAGTGGAACCGGGACAACCGCTTCACGGGCTGGACCGACGTCGATCTCTCAGAACAGGGCATCCAGGAGGCCCATCGAGCTGCCAGTCTGCTGAAGAAGGCTGGGTGTAGCTTTGACGTGGCCTATACCTCGGTCCTCAAGCGGGCTATCCGCACCCTGTGGATCGTCCTCGATGACCTGGACATGCTCTGGCTGCCGGTCTATCGCTCGTGGCGGCTGAACGAGCGTCACTATGGCGCTCTGCAAGGGCTGAACAAGAAGGAGACGGCCGACGAGTTCGGCGAGGAGCAGGTCATGCTCTGGCGGCGCAGCTACACTGCACAACCGCCAGCACTTACCCAGGATGATGAACGACAGCCACGTTTCGATCCACGCTGTGCCCATCTCAGGCCGGGGGATGTGCCTGCCACAGAGTCTCTCCGAGATACGCTGAATCGAGTGCTTCCCTACTGGCACGAGACCATCGTTCCCGCGTTGGCGCATGGCCGAGAGGTTCTCGTCGTTGCCCATGGCAACAGCCTGAGGGCCTTGGTCAAGTACCTGGATGATATCTCCGACAA
>JASFHU010000328.1:0-5649 GCA_050123055.1 Anaerolineae bacterium | reverse complement strand
GGAGCCGGGCGGCGCCTATGCCGAATACGTGGCCGCCCCGGCGGAGCACCTGGCGCACAAGCCCGATGCTGTCGATTTCCTCGAGGCCGCCGCCCTGCCCCTTGTCTCTCTCACCTCCTGGCAAGCAATCTTTGAAGCGGGCGAGCTTGCCAAGGGCCAGACGGTTCTCATCCACGGCGCTGCCGGGGGTGTGGGGCACGTGGCGGTGCAGCAGGCTGTCTGGCGCGGCGCTCGGGTTATCGGCACGGCGCGGGCCGCGGACGAGGAGTTTCTCCGGGGACTGGGCCTCGACACGCTCGTCGACTACCGGACGGAGCGCTTTGAGGAGGAGGTTCGCGATGTCGACGTGGTGCTCGATACGCTGGGTGGCCAGGTCCAGGAGCGGTCCTGGGGAGTGCTGAAGAAGGGCGGGATCCTGGTCACGCTCCGTACCACGGCCGGCCTTGAGGGTGAGGCGCAGGCCCGTGGCCTGCGGGCGAAGCACGTCCTGGTCAGGCCGGAGGCGCAGCATTGGGCCAGGATCAACGAGCTAGTCGGTTCAGGTCAGATCCGGCCGGTGGTTGCCGCGCTCTATCCGCTGCACGAAGCAGCCGCGGCCCACGATCGCCTTGAGCGCGGGCCCACGCGCGGCAAGATCGTGTTGCGCGTGACACCGCCCGCTGGCTAGAGGGGATGTTGAATGGGCAGCGGCACGGTTCTGGTCCGTCGAGGGAAGAAGTCGATGCAGGTGACTACCGATTGAAGGAAAGGAGCTTTGAACATGATCAAGGTCTTTATTGCACCCCGGCGCTACGTCCAGGGTGTGGGAGTGCTCAAGGACATTGGCAAGTATGTGGCCCCTCTGGGCAAGCGGGTGCTTGTCGCCTGGGGTCCTGTGGTCGGTGAGATGTTCGCAGAAACCGTCGAGGCCAGCTTCAAGGAACACGAGCTGGAGTTGATCCCCTACCAGTTTTCGGGCGAGTGCGACCGGGGGCAGATCGGCTTGGGCATCGAGGCGGCCAAGGCCGGGAATGCCGAGGTGGTCGTCGGTCTCGGTGGTGGCAAGGCCATCGATCTGGCCAAGGCTGTTGCTATGGCCATTGACGCCAAGTTGGTCACCGCGCCCACCATTGCCAGCAACGATGCCCCCACCAGCGCGGCCACCGTCTACTATACCGAGGAGGGCATCATGGACGGCTGGGACATCTGGCCGCGCAACCCCGACCTCGTGCTGGTGGACACCCAGGTCATCGTCAACGCCTCGGCCCGCTGGCTCGTTTCCGGCATTGGGGACGGGCTGGCGACCTGGTTCGAAGCCGAAGCCGCCTACAAAAAACGTGCCGTGGCGCTGGCCGGTGGGGTAGCGACCCAGGCCGCGCTGACCCTGGCCCAACTGTGCTACGTTACCCTGATGGAGTACGGCGTAGACGCGGTCCGGGATTGCGCCCAGCACATCGTCACCCCGGCCGTCGAGCAGGTGATCGAGGCCAATACACTGCTCTCGGGCCTGGGTTTTGAGAGTGCCGGAGTGGCCTCGGCCCACGCCATCGGCAACGGGTTGACCGGCTTTGAGGAGTGCATGCCCTACTCCCATGGCGAGAAGGTGGCCTTTGGCCTGGCATCCCAACTCTGCCTCGACGAGGACATTGAGCCAGAGGAGCGGCTGGCCGTCTTTGACTTGATGGTCGCCGTGGGCCTGCCTGTGACGCTGGCTGAGCTCGGCCTGGCCGACGTCACCACCGAGCAACTGATGGACTTTGCCGAGGCGATGTGTGGTCCTGGTCAGATCACCCACAATCACGTCCAGACCGTTGAGCCGTTCGATCTTTACAGCGCCATGGTCGCGGCCGATCAACTTGGTCAGGAGCGCCTGGCGCTCGCTGGCAGGTGAACTGGAAAGGGTGCATGGCGGTGCGCCCCTTCAGAGCGGGGTACCTCTAGTTCAAGGGGGACGAGGGTTATGGCAGAGTATCTACTTGGCGTTGACAATGGGAGTACGGTCTCCAAGGCGGCGATCTTTGACCTGGAAGGTCGCGAGGTCCAGATCGCCAGCCGCAAGATCGAACCCAACTATCCCCATCCCGGTTGGACCGAGCGGAGCATGGATCTGCTGTGGGAGAGCACAGCCGGAGCTATCCAGGAGGCGATCTCTGCCGGCGGCATTGACCCCAAGCAGATCGTGGGGGTTGGAACCACGGGGCATGGCAACGGTCTCTACCTGCTGGACAAGGAGGGCAAGCCGGCGCGGGCCGGGATCCAGTCGATGGATACCCGAGCAGCCGGGATCATCGACGGTTGGAACGCCCGCGACCTCCACAGTCAGGTTTTTCCCTATACCGTCCAGTCGCTCTGGGCCGCCCAGCCCAATGCGCTCCTGGCCTGGATCAAGCAGAACGAGCCCCAGGTCTATGAGCGCATCGGGGCTGTCCTGATGTGCAAGGACTATATCACCTACTGCCTGACCGGCGAGATCGTCACCGACTTTACCGACATGAGCGGCACCAGCCTCATGGATGTGCGCAACAGGCGCTACTCCAAGGAGCTGCTCGAGCTTTACGATCTCGGCGAGCTCTGGGATGCCATGCCCAAGTTGGCCCAGAGCTTTGAGGTCGTCGGCCAGATCACGCCTGATGCGGCCGCGGCCACAGGGCTCGCTGCCGGCACCCCCGTCGTGGGCGGCATCTTTGATGTGGATGCCTCGGCCTTGGGCGCCGGGGTGATCGATGCGGGCCAGGTATGCATCATCGCCGGTACCTGGAGCATCAACGAGATCGTCACCGCCGAACCCCTGGTGGATCCGTCCCTCTTTATGACCTCCATCTACACCGTTCCGGATCTGTGGCTGACCATCGAGGCCAGCGCCACGTCGGCCACCAACCTGGAGTGGTTCGTGAACACCTTGTGTGGTGAGGAACGCATAGAGGCCCGGGAGCGGGGTATCTCGGTCTATGAAATCTGTAACGAGATGGTTTCCAGCCTGCCGCCTGGGGGAAGCAGCATCATTTTCCATCCTTTCCTCTACGGCTCCAACGTGCAGGCGACCGCCCGGGCCGGCTTTTATGGGGTTGCGGGCTGGCACACCAAGGCCCACCTGGTACGGGCTTTGTACGAGGGCGTGGTCTACTGTCACCTGGCCCATGTCGACAAGCTGCGCGCGGCTGGGGCGACGATGGAGGTCGCCCGCCTCACGGGCGGCGGCTCGCGCAGCAAGGTGTGGACCCAGATCTTTGCCGATGCCCTGCAACTGCCGGTGGAGGTGCCCGAGGGGGCCGAGCTTGGAGCCCGTGGTGCGGCGCTGTGTGCCGGGCTGGGCGCCGGTGTCTACAAGGACCACGCCGAAGCAGTGTCTGCTGCGGTCAAGGTTGAGCGGCGGCAGGAGCCCGATCCCGAGGCTACGCCGCACTACCTGGCCCGGTATGCCGAGTACCAGCGGCTGCTGGAGGCCATGCAGTCGCCCTGGGATCATCTGAGCGAGCTGGAGCGTTAGCCCGGCCTTGCTCCAGGAACCAGGCTCGTGCCGGAAGGCAAGCTCACTCCGGACGCCTGGTTTGAGCGTGTGTCATCTCTTTCCTCCTCTTGCTGTGGGCCTCGAGCGCCAGCCGGGGCGGATCTCAAGATCTGCTTTGGCCCGCTCGGGGCCTGCATAGGGGGGCAGGTTCCCGAGAACGGGAGTGCTGCCCCAAGTCTGGACGTTTATGAGCTGGACATCAAGACAGCGAGTGATTGCCGCATTGGAGCACCGGGAGCCCGACCGGGTCCCGATCAACATAAACCCTGTCCTGGAGTTCTATCTCAACCTCAAGGACTACCTGGGGCTTGAGGTCGAAGAAGAGGTCAGAGCCAGCTCTATGCTGGAGGTGACGCCGCATCCCAAGGTCCTGGCGGAGCTGGGGGTAGACCTGATCGCCGTGAAGCCGGGCTCTCCGCGCGGCCCTCGCCCTGCACTGCCCAAAGGGGCACCCAGCGATGCAAAGCTCAAGTTCAACGACTGGGGCGTCGGCCTCAGGCACGTGGCTCAGCCCGGAGGTGGCAGTTACTGGGAGCCAGTCTACCATCCTCTTGCCGCGGCCACCATAGACGATCTGGAGGGGTATCCCTGGCCGGACCCATCGGCGCCAGGCCGGGGGAAGGGTGCTGAGGCCGATGCCCGGCGCCTCCACGAGGATACCGAGCTGGCATTGGTGGGTCGTTTTGGCGGACCCATCGTAGAGACGGCCATCTATTTGCTCGGTTTTGAGGAATGGTTGGTCCGCATCTTGCGGGACGTCGAGTTTGCCGAGGCTCTCCTGGACAAGATCACCGAAATCGCGATGGCCCTGGACCGGGTCGGACTGGAGGCCACAGCCAAATACCTCCAGATCTTTAAGATCAGCGGCGACGATTTTGGCATGCAGACGGGGCTGTTGTACGCGCCCAAGACGTTCCGCCGGCTCTTCCTGCCGCGCCTGCAACGGCGCTGGGAGGCAGCCCGGGCCTATCTGGACGAGGTGAATCCTACGGTCAAGATCCTATTCCACAGTTGCGGCGGCATCCGTCCCATCATCCCGGACCTGATCAACATCGGTCTCCAGGTCCTGGATCCTGTGCAGCCGCGGGCAGCCGGCATGGATTCGGCCGAGCTGAAGCAGGAATTTGGCGACCGGCTGTCCTTCCATGGGGGGGTGGATGAACAGCATGTGCTGCCCTTTGGATCGGAGCAGGAGGTGGAGCAGGAGGTGCTTCGTTGCCTCAGGGCGTTTGGGCCCGGCGGAGGGTACATCCTGGCTCCGGCCCACTATGTTCAAGCGGACGTGCCGCCCGCAAACCTGGTGACCATGTGCCGCACTGTGCACAGGTATGGCCAGTATCCTATCCTGGGAGATTGATTCTTTGGCCCAACTGACCGACATCACCCATCTACTTATCGATATGGACGGGGTTCTTTACCGGGGCAACATGCCCATGCCCCGGCTTAAGGAGTTTACGGACTTATTGCGGGGTGTGCCGGTCCCGTTCATGCTGCTCACCAACAACTCGACGCGGACCCCACAGCAGTACGCCGCCAAGCTGGCCGGCATGGGTGTGCAGATCTCGCCGGACGAGGTTCTGACCTCGGGCCAGGCGACGGCCCGCTTCCTGGCCCGCGACTATCCGTCCGGCACCCGCGTGCACGTCTTTGGACAGGATTCGCTGCGCCAGGCCATCGAGGCTCAGGGCTTTGTCTTGGCGGACCAGGATGTGGAAGTCGTGGTGGCCAGCATGGATCGCCAGGTCACGTACGAAAAACTCAAGGTGGCCGCGCTCCTGATCCGAGGTGGGGCCCGTTTCGTGGCCACCAACCTCGACCCGACCAGTCCCAGCGAAGAGGGAATGCTGCCCGGCACCGGCTCTTTGATCGCGGCCCTGGCGACGGCGGCCGAAACCACGCCACTGGCCGTGGGCAAGCCGGAGCTAGCCATGTACCAGCTTGCCCTCGATGCCCTGGGTGCCCGGGCTGGTACGACGGCCATGCTCGGCGATCGGGTCGACACCGACCTCGTGGGCGGCCGCAGGGCCGGTTGCAAGACCATTGGCGTGCTATCCGGCTCGTCAAGCCGGGCAGAGATGGAGGCCTTTGGTCCCGACTTTCTCTTTGACGACATTGCGGCGCTGCTGGATGCCTGGCAGCTAGCGTAGTGGCGTGGTGAGGGG
>JASFHU010000327.1:0-5652 GCA_050123055.1 Anaerolineae bacterium | reverse complement strand
CGGCCACACCCACGGTCACTCCTACCCCCCTGGCCTCAACGCCGGTGGCGGTTGAGCCGGCCGCGGGCTGGACGTTCGAGGGGGTACGGGTGCAACCTGACCCGGGCCTGGACGGCTTGCTGATCTATGGCGAGGCGCTCAACGACTCCGGAAGCCCCCAGAGCATTCTGGGCCTCCAGGGCGCCTTTTACGACGCGCAGGGAAAGGCGATCACTCCCGAAAAGACCTCCGACTACTGGGCCTTCGAGACGGTGCCGCCCGGATGGCGCATGCCCTTCGAGTTGACGCTATACGGCCCCAGCGCAGTCGACCGGGTCGAGTTGCAGGTGACGACCGAGGAGACCGACCAGCCGCTACGCACCGACTTTGAGGTGACCGACCTTGAGGGGGCAGATGTGGAGGCCGACTTTTGCGTCACCGGGCGCGCCCGCAACCTGGGCCAGCCCCTGGACCGTTTCCTGATGGTGGCGGCCGTCCTGTACGATGCCGACGGGCGCGTGATTAACTGGGGCATCGGCTACCAACCGGCACCGGCCGACCTGACCGGCGACAACACCGTCGTCGTGAGCGCCTGCGCCAGGAGGTACAACCACAACGTGGCCCGCTACGAGTTACGGGCCTGGGGTCAGTAAAAACCAGATTCACTAACGGCGATATCAACAGAAACCAACCCGGCAAACACGAGCTCTGGCGTATGCACGGAAAGAAACTAGACTTACCGAGATGTTTGGCGTTTGGCCTGCTGATCGCGCTGTCTCTCCTCCTGCCAGCCTGTTCGTCGCCCGAACCGCCTACTGCGACAATCCCACTTCCGAATCCAACGCCTACGGCCGTCTCGGCCCCTGCGGTCACCGCCGTCGCCGCGACCGTTGCAACCACGCCCATTACCCCCACCCCCACCCCACTGAAAGACCTCCTTTCCGATCTGCCCGAGGAAGCCCGCGCCGCCACCGGCGGCGGCGAGCCCCGCACAGCCGGCTCCTGGATCGTCTGGAACACCTGCGCTCCGGAGAACCGGGCCGAGACCGCCCGTGCCAACGGCGGTCGTGCCGCTGGCTGGATCCTTCTCGACGACCTGCTCGCCGACCCGGGCATCCGGCTCGGAAACCACCCGGTGGCGACCTGCCAGGAGGGCCTGGCTCTGCTGCAAGGCTGCACCGCGGCTGGAGAGGAGACCGGCGATCCGATCTACGGGCTGGCTGCGCAGCTCCTGGCTGCGGAGCTTAACCTCAACGCCGGTGGCGAGACCTGTCCCATCGCCGAGGAAGCCGTCCTGGGCGGCCACCTCGTCCTGGCCAGCGCCGGCTTTGACGGGACGGGACACACTGCCACGACGATCTCGACCGAGATGGCCAACGCCATTCCCCGGCTGGTGGAACTGCTGGAGGGCTACAACCGCGGCGAGCTCTGCCGCTAGACCGGCTCGCATGCGAGCCGGTCTACCTCGCTGCGATCGCACCTGCAGCGGGCTGGCCGACTACCTCAAAGGGGAGGTACCGTGTTACTTGAACAGCAAACACCCCGAACCTTGCCTCTTAGCGCCCTCTCTCTGTTGGCGCTCCTGGTCCTAGCCGTAACGGCCGCCGCGGACCTGGCGGTGGACGAAATGGAGCTGAATCCAGAGGGTTACGCCTACGAGGTCAACGCTGGCCCTGGGGGCCTTCTCTGGATCAGCGAAAACGGTGCCGCCGAGATCTGGGCCGTCGACCCGGCCAGCGGCGACTACACCGTCTACCTCGACGCCGGCGCCGTCAGCGATGCTCGCCCCGCCCCCGACGGCACGGTGTGGTGGCTCGACCAGGCCACCGACCGCTTGGCTCACCTCGTGCCCGGCTCCCGCGATGTCACCCTCTGGGACCTCCCTGTCGAGACCGCACCCTTTGGCACCGCCATCGATGGAAACGGAGACCTCTGGCTCACTGAGTACTATCGTCCCCGCGTCTACCGTTTCTCGCTCTCATCCGGCCAACTATGCACCTACACCCTCGCCACCAGCGGTGCAAGTGATTACCTCCTGGCAGACGGCGCGGACATCTGGCTGGGCGACCGGATCAACGACGCCATCCATCGCCTTGACGGAGACTCCGGCCAGCTCACCTCGTGGGGCCTGCCCTTCAATGCCCGGCCGGAAGGCCTGGCCCTCGACGGCCAGGGCCTCGTCTGGTGGGCCGACTCCATACGCGGTCACCTCGCCCGTCTGGAGCCTGATCAGGACCTTCTGACAACCTATGCGCTACCGCTAGGATCCACGCCACGCATGCTGGCCATCAGCGGCCATCGCCTGTGGTACACCGAGGACAGCCGGCGCACGCTGGGCCGCCTCGACCCCTACCTGGCCACCAGCACCAGCCAGACCTTGGCAACCGAGCCTGCCACGCTGACCCCAAGCTGCACCTTCATCAGCCCCGCCGTCACCGGCAAGCTGCGCACCTCCACCCGCACCGCCACCTGGGCCAGCGCCTCCTATGCCCTCGCCCACTATACAGGTGGCTGGTGGATCCACGATCTCCCAACGGACGGCTGGCCCTGGGGCGTGGCATTCAGCGGAGGCCACGTCTGGATGGTCGATAACGGCCGCCAGGTGTTGGCCCGCGTGTCAGAAAGCCTGAGCCTGGTCGCCTGTAAACAACAGGACGCCGATGGCGATCCCCTCACCACCACCGACCGCTCGCCTCTGCCCGGCTGGTCAATCCACCTGCTCGCCGGTGGCCAGCCGGTGGAACCTGGCCGGCTCACCGGTCTTACCGGATGCGCGGTTTGGGATGATCTTGAATCCGGTGTAAGCTACGGCCTGGCCGACGACGAATCAGTGGACTGGACCCCGCTCACACCGACCAGCCACGAGTTTGGGGTATTGATGCCCGGCCAACCCTATGTCCATACCTTCGTCAATGCCCGGAGCGCTGAGGTCACCGCTTGCAAAGAATCCGATGCCGATGGCGACCCGGGCACCCCGAACGACCAAGACCCCATAGAGGACTGGACCCTCTACCTGGAAGTCGACGGCGTGCGCCAGGAGCCCGGCCTCCTCACCGGCCCGGATGGCTGCGTCACCTGGCCCGACCTGGGTCCCGGTCACACCTACGCCGTGGAGGAGGACCTGCCTGAGGGCTGGACCGCCCTGACCCCCACCCGACACGAGTTCGGCACGCTGGCGCCGGGCGCGAGCGTGTCCCACACCTTTGTCAACGCCGAAATCACCCAGAGCGCCCAGGTAACCGCCTGCAAGATAGAAGACGGTGACGGCGATCCGGTCACAACGGACGATCAAACGCCGGTCGAGGGCTGGACCCTCTACCTCGAGCTCGATGGCGTCCCACAGGATCCCGGCCAGCTCACCGGCACCGATGGCTGTACCACCTGGAGCGACCTCGCGCCCGGGGCCAGCTACGGCGTGGAGGAGGAAGAACGGACCGGTTGGACGCCCCTCACACCGACCAGCCACGACTTTGGTCCCCTCGCGCCCGGCGCGTCGGCCAGCCACACCTTCATCAACTTTGAAGCCGTCACCGTCACCGCCTGCAAGGTCGAGGACCTGGCCGGCGACGGGCTCACCGCCGACGACCCCCTCTACGACCAGGGCTGGCCGGTTTCGCTCACCGCGGACGGCCACGTTGTCGACACCCAGACCACCGGCCCCGGTGGCTGCTACACCTGGGACGGCCTCGGCCCCCTGGCCGAAGGCGCCTATGGCGTCCGCGAGGCGGAGGTCCCCGGCTGGCTGGCCACCGAGCCGGCCGAGGTAACCTTCGACCCGCCCACCTCTGGCGACACCTTCCAGGCCGGCTTTGCCAACTTCCAGCAGGCCAGCCTCACCGCCTGCGTTGTGGCCGACGGGGACGGCAACCCGGGCACTAGCGATGACCAGGAGCCCCAGGCCGGCTGGACCGTCTACCTGAGGGTGGACGGCGGGAACCAGCTTCCGGGCCAGCAGACCGGGGTCGACGGCTGCCACACCTGGACCGGTCTCGGCCCGGGCCACACCTATGGGGCGGCCCAAGCCTTGCCAGAGGGATGGACCGCACTGGGCGGCACCGAGCAAGACCTCGGTCCCGTGCGCTCCGGCGATGCCAAGACCATCACCTTTGTGAACACCACCCAGGAGGACTACAGAATCTTCCTACCTGTGGTGATGCGGGATTGGCATTGAGGGTGTCACTGCCCCAATCCGTTATCCCGTCACCACGAGTTCGTCCATGGCATGTGTTGCCACACTACGTGGAAAGGACTGCCTGTATAGAAACCGGAAGTTTGGGAAAACTTCCGATTTCTATGTCATTACTTCACTTCCAATAGACTGGCGGTACACGCTATGGAGCAACTACAATGACAGGCGCAGAAGTACTCGCTGCGACAGCAACTAACCGCAGGAAAAGAGGAAGATAGAATGCGCAAACCCTGGATCGGCTTGCTCCTGATCTGCTGGTTGCTGGCAGCTTGTGGGTCGCCAACGGTGCTGCCACCTAGCGCGCTCCCGGCGACGGTGCCGCCCATTCCCTCGCCCTCCCCCGCGCCGCCGACCGCGGCGCCCACGGTAGATCCCTTCTTCCGCAGCCAGGGCGGCGGCGAGCCGCGCACGGCCGGCTACTGGCTGCTCTAGAATTCCTGTGCCGAGGCCAACAAGGCCGACATAGCCGCCGCCAACGGCGGCCGCGAGGCCGGCTGGATCCTCCTTGACGACCTGCTGGCTGACCCCGGTATCCTGCTCGGCGAGCTGCCCGTCGAAACCTGCCGGCAGGGGATCCGCTTGTTGCAGGTCCAAGACCTCGACGGTGGGGATCGAACCGGCGACGTCGCCCACGAACTGGCGGCCCGGCTCCTGGTCACCCAGCTCAACTTGGCCGCCGGCGCCGAGTACTGCCCTGCCGTCGACCAGGCGGTGCAGGCCGGGCAACTGTGGCTGCTCTCTTTCAGCTTTGACGGCTTGGGCGAGACCCTGGGCCTGGACCAGGCGTCCGAAGACCGGGATCTTGCCCTGTTCCTCGTCGAAGAGCTTGGCCAATACAACGCCGGCAGCCTCTGCCATTAAGAACGCGTACTCACGATCCTGCCAAGATCGCTCCATCCTTCCTCTCCCTGCCAAGCTTCTTGCGCACACACGTATGGTTTTCCATCCTCTTCCAGTCCCTCTCGGTGAGAACTCTGCCCATTGTCAAAGTAACTTGACACTACCAACATTTTAAATTATGGAATCTTGACCTATGGCCCACAATATGCTACAATGGGATCGCTCAAGTAACGTGGCAATGGATTCCTTTTCACCAGTTGCACGGGATACTGGGTAAAAGTGGTGAGTGACCTTAGCACCGCATCACGGCTTTGGCAGCCTCTTTCCTGGTTCGGCATGAGGCTCATTGGAATGAGCTCATCACTTTCGACGCACGGCCGGGCTTTCACCTGCAGTGGATGGGGCATGCGGATCTGACTTGCGCGATCCTCTACCCCGATATTGTTAGGGTGCCCTGGATTCGCGCAGTAGGTCCGGCGACAGCTTGACCTGCCGTACAGATCGCACCTGCACCGCTGCGATCGGGAGACAGGATGCACCACGCCTTGGACAGCCGCAAGATACTGGTGATCGACGACGATCCCGAGATCATCGAGTTGTTGGAGCTGCAGCTCAGCCGGGCCAGCGCCACCGTCGTGTCTGCT
>JASFHU010000326.1:0-5654 GCA_050123055.1 Anaerolineae bacterium | reverse complement strand
GGCTGGATCTCGACCTACCGGAGGGTGTGACCCTGTTGGTCGGCGACAACGCCCAGGGCAAGACCAACCTGTTGGAAGCGGTCTACTACCTGGCCACCACCCGCTCCCCCCACGCTGGCGCCGACCGGGAGTTGGTCAACTGGCTGGCAACGGAGCAGGAACCGCTGCCCTACGCGCGACTGGTGGGCCGGGTGGCGCGCAGCGCGAGCGAGATCGGCATCGAGGTCACGCTCACCCAGCGGGCGAACAATGGGAGCCGCTACAAGAAGCAGATCCGGCTGAACGGGGTGGCCAAGCGGGCGATGGACCTCTTGGGCCAGCTCAACGTGGTCCTGTTTCTGCCAGAGGACATCGCACTGGTCTCCGGTTCGCCCAGCCGCCGCCGCCGTTATCTCGACGCCGCGCTGTGCCAGATCGATCCGGTCTACTGCCGTTCCCTATCCCGCTACAACCAGATCGTCAGCCAGCGCAACGCCCTGCTACGCGATCTGCGGGAGAGGGGGGGTGATCCCGCCCAGTTGGCCTTCTGGAACGAGCGGCTGGTGGAGCATGGCGCCTACTTGGTCGGCCGTCGCTGGGAGGCGCTGAGCGCCCTGGACGAACTGGCCCACGCCATCCACGTCGACCTCACCGATGGGAACGAGCTACTCCACCTGCGCTACGTGCCCAGCGTAGAGATGGAAGGACCGGGAGACGCGGATGCGGTGGCAAGGGCCTTTCAGGAACAGCTACAGAGCCTGCGACAACGGGAGGTAGCGGCCGGCATGACCCTGGTAGGCCCGCACCGGGACGAGGTGCGCTTTTTGGTCAACGAGGTGGACGCGGGCATCTATGGTTCGCGGGGGCAGCAGCGGACCGCGGCCCTGTCCCTCAAACTGGCCGAGGTGAGCCTGATGCGGGTTGAGACGGGCGAGGATCCGGTGCTGTTGCTCGATGACGTCCTCTCTGAACTGGACGAGCACCGCCGCCGCTTCCTGATGCATACGCTGGAGAATGGCGCCGAGCAGGCGATCATTACCACCACCGATCTGCACACCCTGCCCGCACCGTTCCTCGAGCGATGCCGGTTATGGCGGGTGGAGATGGGCCGGCTCAGCGAGGGAAATGCTCGAGCAGAGCTGGGCGACTAGCAAGAACACGCCGCTGGTCTTCTGAGACCAGCGGCGCCTTCTCTGTAAAGCCTGTGAGGCCCTGAAAAGCCTAGCCCCACTTTCCTTTGCTCATGTGGCCCTGGAGTTCGGCCTTGATCGACTGTTGCAGGATCTCGGCCTGTTCCAGGGCTTGCTTAAAGATCTTGACGCAGTTGGGATCGAGGTTGTCGTCCACGCCGTCCTCGGCCACATCCATCACCTGCTCCAGGAGCAGATACAGGCCCATGTGCAGGTCATTGGTGAAGCGAGATCGTTCGATCAGATCCTTGGCTTTGTCTTCCAACTTGACAAACTTTTCCTTCGCCGCTCTACACTTGGGACACCTGTCGGGCGGTTCATCGCCATCCCACACGTACCCACATACGCCACATCGCCACATGTTCGCACCTCCTAGTGCTAGTGTAGTATACCCACCCCATCAAGGGGATAGGTACCACTCAATACGCCCCTTCCCCGGTGAGCATCTTGGGTAATGTTCTGAGCGCGATCTGCAGATCCAACACCGGCGACCAGTTCTCGATGTAGTAGAGATCGAGCAGGACCATTTCGTCAAAACTCAACTCGCTGCGCCCTGATACCTGCCACAACCCGGACATCCCTGGTGAGACCTCCAGCCGTCGCTTGTGCCAGGGCTGGTAGCGCTGCACCTCGGATGGCGGGGCGGGCCGGGGACCTACCAGGCTCATATGTCCCATCAGTACATTGAACAGTTGTGGCAGCTCGTCCAGGCTGGTACGCCGCAAGATACGTCCCATCCGCGTGATGCGCGGATCGTTTCGGATCTTGAAAATGGGGCCATCCGCTTCGTTGAGTTCCAAGAGCTTCTCTTGTTCCGACTCGGCGCCCTGGCGCATGGTTCTGAATTTATAACAGGCAAAGAGATGTTCCCCCTTGCCCACGCGAATCTGGGTAAAGAACACCGGACCGGGTGAATCGAGCTTGATGAGCAGCGCGATCAGGGCAAAGAAGGGCAGTAGGACGACGGTACCCACCGCAGAGATGACCACATCCATGCCCCGCTTAAAGATCATCTGCGGCCGGCTGATCGAGATCTCCCGCACGCCGATCATCGGGATCCCGCCCAGATCCTCCACGTTGAGGTGGCTGAGAGTCATCTGGAACATGTCGGGCACGATGCGTACGCGTACCTGTTCCCGCTCGCACTGGGCGATGATGCTCACGATCTTGCGGTGGTACATCCAGGGCAGGGTGATGATGACCTCGTCGACCGCCAGCTCCTTGACCAGCCGCGGGATGTTTCCCGTGTTTCCCAGGGCTTTGAAGCGGCCGATGTCGGTGCTCCCTTTTTCGGGAGCGTCATCCACAAAGCCGACAACGTGGTAGCCGAGGGAGGGCTGGGCGACTACATGGCGCATGACCGTTCGTCCCACCTCGCCAACTCCGACGATCAGTAACCGGTCCACGCCCAAGCCTCGGCGGCGGAGGCGGTGGCGCAGCATCCTTGTTCCGAACCGGCTGATGGACAAAAAGATGGTGATGAGCACACCGGCGTAGAAAAAGATCAGCCGGGAGTAAAAGAGTGGCCGGAAGAGGAAGACTATGACAAAGACCATCAGAATGATGCCGGTCGCCGTGCCGGTCATCAGGCGGTAGACCTCGTCGAACAAAGGGGCGCCCCGACGCTGGTCGTAAACGCCGTTCAACTTGTAGATGCCCAGGAGCAGCGCCGTGAGGGTAAGCGAGATGGGGATGAAGGCGCGGTAGGGGACAAAGTTTGCCTCGTCCACTGATGCAAACCACTGCAGATCGTAGCGGAGCCAATAGGCGATGGCGAACGCCAGGTTGATCAGCACCACGTCAGAGATGATCACTGCGGTGGAGAGATACCTCCGGTAGCGCTCAAACACCGCCTTCCCCCCTCCGCGATGTCAGGGCCCGCCGGTAGCTTTCGACGGTCTGCCGGGCGGTTTTCTCCCAGGAAAAGTTCTGGGCCTGCGCCAGGCCTGACGATCTCATCTCTTTTCGCATCTCTCTGTCTGCGAGCACTTGCTCCATCGCTTTGGCGAGCGCTTCGGCGTCGGCTGGATCTATCAGCAGTCCGGCCTGCCCCACTACCTCTGGCAGTGATGATGCTGTAGAGCTTATGACTGCGGTGCCACAGGCCATCGCCTCCAGGGGAGGCAGGCCAAATCCTTCGTACAGGGAAGGATAGACGAATAGGTCAGCGGCGTTATACCACCAGGGCAGGGCATCGGCCGGCACATAGCCCACAAAGCGGACCTCGCTGGATAGCCCCAACGCCTCGACGCGAGAGAAAATCTCATCGTACAACCAGCCCTTGCCACCGACCAGCATCAGCGGCGGGCGATCCTTCGGCAGCCGGGCGTAGGCCTCCACCAGTCGCACCACGTTCTTGCGCGGCTCCAGCGTCCCGACAAAGAGTATGAACTGGCCTGGAAGGCCTTCCTCGCGGCGAAAAGCGGCCACCTCGTCGGCCGGTAAGGGCCGGAAGCCCGGGTCCACGCCGTTGTGAACCACGTCGACTTTTCCGGGCGAAAGGCCATATTGCTGGACCAGGTCGCGCTTGGTGCTCTCTGATACGGCGATGACCCGTCGCGCCTGCCGAACGGACAGCCGGGTAAAGGTCTGCAAATAGTTCCGGTTCAGGGTCCGAAAACCCTGTGGAAAGAAAAGGTAACTCAGGTCGTGGACCGTGATCACAAAAGGGCAAGCACTGGCCAGGGGACCTACAAAGGCCGGGCTGTGCAAGAGATCTACGTTGGCCCGGCGTAGGGCCCGTGGCTGGAGTCCCTGCTCCCACAGGATCCGTGCCTGTGGGCGACCTGTTGGCAGGCACGAAACGCAGAGTCGGATGCCAGGTGTGCCTGTGTAGCGCCTTTCGTTCAGAAAGACGGTATATTCTATGTCCGAAGCCACCTGCGGTAGATGGTGCAGCAGATTATAGATGTACCAGTTGATGCCGGCGCTCCGGTAGCTTTTGGCCAAGGATAACAGATGGGCGTTCACTGCTACGTGAATCGCCCGCCCTGAGTGTTCTCCCACGCAGCTCATTATACCATAGAACCATACGGCGTCAAAGCAGGGCCGGCGACCGCTGGGATGGCCATTCCGTCGGGACCCCCGTTCTTGCGACACAAGTACTGCTCATTCTACGCCCATCCTGAGGTGCCCCCCGAGCAAGTCGAGGGGCCTGGTCGAAGGATGTGCCTTGCGGGCAGGACTTATTTCCGCTGAATCAGTCCCCCCTGGCAAACAGAGCGACCGACTCGATGTGGAAGGTCTGGGGAAAGAGATCGATGGGCTGTACCTCTTGCAGCCGATAGCCGCGTTCCGTCAGGTGCCGGGCATCGCGGGCCAACGTGGCAGGATCGCACGATACGTAGGCGATCCGCCTCGGCACCAACCGCGCCATCTCGCCCACCACCTTTTCCCCTGCCCCCGATCGGGGCGGATCGAGCAGCAAGAGGTCAACCGGCTCCGTGATACGTGGCAACGCGGCCTGCGCCTTCCCCTCGATCAGGTCCGCGTGATCCAGTCCTCGGGCGTTGTGTTTGAAATCGGCCACGGCGCTGGGATCCGACTCTATGCCGATGACGCGCCTGACCCGATCTGCCAGAGCCAGGCCAAAGAGCCCCACGCCGCAATAGAGATCGATCAACAGGTCGTCCTGGGTTGGCGCCAAATAGTCCTCTACCAGCGAGATCAGGGCTTCTGCGCCGGCGGTATTGACCTGGAAAAAGCTCCCGGCCGAGATGCGGTAGTCGCGCCCGGCGACATACTCGGTCAGATGGGCATTGCCCATCAGCACCACTGCCTCACCATCGGCCAGGAGGATGACGCAGGATACCGGAAAGTCTACGTCGATGTCAAAGTCTTCATAGTGGTCCAACTCAAAGGCGGCCAGCAGATCGCCGGTTGCAGATCCGCAGCGCAGGCTCAAGCGGTGGAGCTGGGGCCATTCCATATCCAAAGCAGCCCACAGATCGTCGAGGAGCGAGTCGAGGATCAGGCACTGCTTCACCGGTATGACACGGTTGGTATCGGCGGTGAGAAAGCCCAATTGGCCCTGGGGTGTCAGGCTGAATTGGGCGTGGTTGCGGTAGCTCCAGGGTTCGGCAGCGCCGATGATCTCTTGAACGTTTGCATCGTGCAGACCCCCAATGCGAGCCAACTGATCGGCCACCACACTGCCCTTGAACTCTGCCTGAGCCTCGTAGGCCATGTGTTGGAAGTGGCAGCCACCACACTGGTCCGCACCAAAGTAAGGGCAGGGAGGCTCGACGCGCTGGGGCGAAGCTTCGAGGATCTCTACCAGGCGCGCGCGCGCCCAGCGGGTGTGCGATTCGACAAGCTCGACGCGTACGGTTTCGCCCGGGATCGTGTAGGGCACAAAGATGACCTGGCCCTGGTGGCGGCCCAGGGCCGAGCCACCGTGAGCCATGGCTGATAGCTTTAGCTCGATGTAGTCGGTCATGCTTCTGCCGGCCACCACAGCTTCTCCGCCAAGGGTGTCTGCTGCGA
>JASFHU010000325.1:0-5655 GCA_050123055.1 Anaerolineae bacterium | reverse complement strand
ATGTTTGTCTCCTTGCCCCCATCGTTGCCGTATGTGAGGGTGGCGGTGGCGATCTCGCCTGGATGGACCTGGTAACCATGGCTGGCCTCGAGCCAGAGGTCGGGCTGTGTCTTGTGAAAGGACACCGGGCGGCTGGTCTCGGCGATATCCAGGCCACCCAGGGTCTCATGCAGCGTCGTCGCCGTCCAGGTGCAGGTCTGGACGGCGAACAGCTTGGTGAGGGTCACCGCAGCGGAATGGCCAGGGGTCACCTCCCAGGTCAGCCGGCCGGTGTCGGTGGTCACCGTGCCTGCACCGGATGGCTCAAGGGTGTAGTTGGACAGGGACAGGTGCGCCGGGTCCCAGGTCTCGGCCAGCGTGAACGGGACATCGGAGGCAGCCGCCACCAGGTCGACCACCTCGACGGTGTCCAGGGTCTCGACGCTGAGGGAAAGGCCAGGCCACCAGGGCTGGCCGTCGATCGATTTCTGCCAGGATTGGAGCGTCGCCCCGGTCTCGTCGGCGCCCAGGTCGGGTTGGGTCCCGGCGGGGAGGGGACGGGGCTCGCCGTCGATGTCGTCGGCAATGCCAGTCTCGGCTCCAAGGTTCAGCGCTGCCGAGCTGGCGGTCAGGTGGTAGCCGTCGGCAGCAAAGGCGGCGGAGCCCTCAAAATGGCCCGTCTGGGATACCTCGCCGGCGACGTCCTGGGTGTTTCCGTCCCACAGGGTATGGGCCATCGTCGCCGAGCCACCGGCGACCACGTTTACGCCGGTCTCGTGCCCG
This sequence comes from Anaerolineae bacterium, assembly GCA_050123055.1. Classification (GTDB taxonomy): domain Bacteria; phylum Chloroflexota; class Anaerolineae; order JAAYZQ01; family JAAYZQ01; genus JASFHU01. The sequence continues at coordinate 4,893 of JASFHU010000325.1, read as the reverse complement.
GTGACGATGGTGTTGGTCAAGGTGGCCGTGGCGCCAGGCCGGACGCGGATGCCTTCCCCCCCATTGCGGGCAAAGGTCGCGTGCCGCAGTATGGCGTCCACGTCTCGCTCCGCAAACAGGCCCCCGCTGCCATTGTCCATAAAGACCATGTTGTCCAGGACGGGGCTCCCGGCCCCCTGGAACAATCGCATTCCCCAGGCGACGTTGTCGTGGACGAGACAGTGGCTCATGGCAAAGTCTGACGAATAGACAGCCAGGGCATCAAAGCCAGAGCCACCGGCGTGGCTGACGTCGCAGTGGGCCAGGCGGCTGGTGGAGCCGGGGAGAAAGTGCAGCTTCAGAAAGGGCGCTGCCGGCTCGACAGAGCTAAAGGTCACAGGCAGCGCGGCGGTCCCTTCGGCGATGAGGGTCCCGCCCGGCTCGACATAGACCGCATCGCCCGTCGACAGGCGTATCTCGGTACCTGGGGCCAGCGTAAGCCGGGCCTGATCCCAGACGTTGATCTGGTCCAGGCTGATGATGGGCCGACCGTTGAGCTGCTGCCCGTCCAGGGCGACGGCACGGTACAGGTCCCCCTGGCCGATCACCAGCGCGTCGGTGCCGTTGCCACTGAACGTCAGGTTGGTGTAGGCCGGCGTCATGTCGAGGGTCGACTGTTGCAGCGCCCGGCCGCTGTTGTCCCGGATGGTGGTATTGGAGATGGTTGGCGTCAAGCCAACCCCATCCAGGCGCAGGGCCACGCCAGTGGCGCCAATGTTGTCGTGGATGGTGCAGTGGTCCAAGACGACGTCCGAGGACTGGATCTGCACCGCAAGGGACTCGGAGGCGCCAGCGCGGCTGATGTCGCAGTGATCCAGGCTGCCGGCCGAGCCCGGGAGGAAGCAGAGCTTCACCCATGGAGTCCCGGGATCGATGGCCGTCAGGGCGACGGGATCGAGCGCCGTGCCCTTCGCCGTCAAGTCCCCACCTGGCTGGACCCACAGCCCGCGGTTCGCCCGCATCCGGAGCTCGGTGCCTGGGTTGAGAGTCAGGTGTGCACCGTTGTTCACATTGATCGACTCGAGGGCGTGGAACGGGTTGCTGCCGATCTGCTGCCCGTCCAGCGTGAGGGCGCGGTTCAGATAACCATTCCTCCAGACCACCGCGTCGGTCCCATTGTTGCGGATGGTCAGGTTCTGATAGAACGGCGTCATGTCGATGGTTGACTGGTAGATGGCATAGCCAGCGTTGTTCTCAATGGTGGTGTGGGTCAGCGTTGGGCTCAGGCCAGCGCCCACCAACTGCACCGCAGAGCCGCTGCCCACGCCGCTGTCGCGGATGGTGCAGTGGTCCAGCCTGACGTCCGAAGTCTGGATATCCACCGGCGGATATGCCGAGGCCCCGGCCTGGCTGACGTCGCAGTGGGCAAGGCTGGCCCGGGACCCGCTGTGGAACTGGAGGCCGAGCAAGTTGGCCGAAATAGCCGTGATGGTGACCGGCTCCTGGGCAGTCCCCTCAGCGATCAATGTGCCTCCATCCTGGACGATGACAAGACGCCCGGCCATGATCCGCACCTCAATGCCCGGTTCCAGGGTCAGGTGCCCGCCCGAGGCGACGACCAGGTTGCCCTCAACGATGTGGGGATTGTCAGCGGCGCTCCAGGTCTCGGTCCCGGTCACGATGTGGCCGCCGGGGTAAACCGTATCGGCCTGCACACTCTGCCCGGCGATGAGGGCAAGCAGGATGCCCGCCAGGGTGAGGATAAGCAACAGCCAACCAGCCTTGAGATCCACCTTTGGCCCTCCTTCCCGCTCCCTACGAAGCATCCCGTACCTCCATTATACCATGCCTGTCAATGCCCGTGGGGGAGGGTGGACGAGGGACGCTGGAATCAAACGCGTGCAGTTCGCGGCCAGCTTGTGCTACCACCCATCCCATGGTACAATGTTGCCAGCCTTCCATTCTATGAACCTGGCCAACGGAGGTATTGACCTATGTTGCGACAAGCAAAGCTGCCGCTAGCCCTGGCTATGGCCCTAGTATTTGCCTCGCTTGGCGTCTACACCCTCTATGCCCAGCCCAGCCTCCCCGTCGAGGACGACCCGCTGGTGCGCCTGCCCGGCACCCAGCCCAACCAGCTCACCCTCGAGGGCCCCAACCGCTGCATGAACTGCCACGGCGACTATGGCCAGGCTGTCGAGCCCGCCTTCAACTGGAAAGGCTCCATGATGGCCCAAGCCGCCCGCGACCCTCTCTTTTGGGCCTGCATGGTCGTCGCCGGCCAGGACTCGACCTGGGCCATCGGCCGCCCCAACGCCGTCGACATCTGCGAGCGCTGCCACTTTCCCAAGGGCTGGCTCGAGGGCCGCTCCGACCCTGTCAACGCCTCCCTCATGACCGGTGCCGACTATGACGGCGTCCAGTGCGACTTTTGCCACCAACTCTACGACCCCTTCTTCAAGGGTACCCACGAACTGGCCCGCGAGGGCGACCTGAATGGCAATGGCACCATCAGCGCCGACGAGTGGCGCGACTACTGGGACGAGGCCAGCGCCAGCAGCAGCCCCTATCCACCCGCCGCCACCACCTACGCCGAGGACAGCAGCTTTGCCGCGGCCCTCACCTTCTTCAACGGCACCAACTTTTACGCCGACAACCTGCCCGTCAGCCCTGGCTACGTGGAGAATGGCGCCGGCCAGTATTATGTCAGTACCAGCTCCAAGGGCGAAAAGCGCGCCTCCTTTGCCGACGCCACAGGTCGCCACGACATGCTCTACAGCCGCTATCACAAGAGCCGGTATTTCTGCCATACCTGCCACGACGTCTCCAACCCCGTGCTGGCCAACCTGGAGGATGATCCCACGGGCCATCTCACCACCGAGACTCAGCCGGCCTACAGCTACTACCACGTCGAGCGCACCTCCTCCGAGTTCATGCTCTCAGACTATGCCCAGGAGGGTGGCGCCCCGGGTATTGGCCCCTTTGCCCCTGCCCAGTTCGATACCTCCTACCCCAACAACTATGTCGCCAAGTGCCAGGATTGCCACATGCCCGACCGCGTCGGCAAGGGCGCAGGTATGAAGGATGCCCCCGTGCGACCCACCGAGAGCACCGAGCATCCCAACAGCGGCCAGCCCCAACACGACCTCACTGGCGGCAACGCCTGGATCTCTTACATCCTCGCCAGCGCGGTCCCCGGCTCGCCCCAGCATGACCCCGTTAACGAACAGCTCCTGTACCAGGGCCCAAGCATCCTCACCCTTGACATGACCCAGGGCGATAGCCTCGATCCGGTCGCCATCCTGGCCGGCGCCGAACGCGCCCGCCAGCAGCTCCTCCTGGCCGCCGCCATCGAGGACTTGCACTACGAAGCCTACGAGGGCTCCCTCTCTTTCCGCATCCAGAACCAGACCGGCCACAAGCTGATCTCTGGCTTTCCCGAAGGCCGGCGCATGTTCGTCAATGTCAAAGCCTTCGCCGGAAGCGAGCTGGTCTACGAGGTCAACCCCTATGATGCAACCATCGGTACCCTCAAAGGGCTGCCCAGCACCTACTCGGCCAGCAGCCCGCCTCTGGGACCCAACGAGGCCTACGTCGACGAGCTGGTCTACGAGATGCATCCCAGCAGCGCCCTGACCGGCGAGGATGAGACTTTCCACTTTGCCCTGGCCACCGGCCGCTACAAGGATAACCGCATCCCACCCAAGGGTTTCCGCATCGACGACGCGCCGGCGCGCCTCTCCCAGCCCGTGTGGCATGGCGCCGACGCCCCTGACTACTTTGACGAAGAAGAGTACACCGGCGGATACGATGAGGTCGAGCTGCACGACTATGGCATCGATCTCAGCGGGGCCGATTCCATCCAGGTCAGCCTCTACTACCAGACCACCAGCCGCGAGTACATCGAGTTCCTGCGCGACGAGATCAACGGCAGCGCCACCACCCTGCCCCCCGATGCCTATATCGTCCAGAGCGACCCCTTTTATGCCCAGCTCAAGGCCTGGGGCGACACCATCTGGCAACTCTGGGAGCACAACAAGGACATACCCGGCGCCGCGCCCATCCAGATGACACAGGCTACCATCGGCGTCGTACCTGCGCCCGAGGTGTCCCTTACCGCCGCCGAGCAGACCGTCCCCGAGGATATTGGGACTGTCAGCGTTGAGGTCGCCGTGAACCACACCGTTGACGTGACCGTGACCGTGCCCTACACCGTAGGCGGCACCGCGACCGGCGGCGATGTCGATCACAACCTCGACGATGGGACCATCGAGATCGGGCCCAATGACACCACCGCTTCCGTGGAGTTCCAGGTGATAGACGATGACCGCTACGAGCGCGACGAGACGGTAGTCATCACCCTGGGGCAGCCTGACCATGCGGTCCTCGGCACTCCGGCCGTGCAGACCATCACCATCCTCGACGACGACGATCCACCCACGATCGCCTTCAGCAGTGCCGATTACAGCGTCGCCGAAGCCACGGGCTCGGCCAATATCACCGTCACCCTCACCGGGGCCACCGCCCTGACTGCCACCGTCCAGTATGCCACCGGAGGAGGCACGGCCACGCCTGGTGAGGATTACCTCCCCACCAGCGGCAGCCTGACCTTCACCCCGGGCGTCACCAGCCAGGTCTTCTCCATCACTATCCTGCCCGACGACCTCTACGAGGGAGACGAGACCGCCGGCCTCTCCCTGGACGACCCCGTCTCTGCCACCCTGGGCCTCGACAGCGCGACCCTCACCATCCTTGACGACGACGATCCACCCACGATCGCCTTCAGCAGTGCCGATTACAGCGTCGCCGAAGCCGCGGGCTCGGCCAATATCACCGTCACCCTCACCGGGGCCACCGCCCTGACTGCCACCGTCCAGTATGCCACCGGAGGAGGCACGGCCACGCCTGGTGAGG
>JASFHU010000324.1:0-5663 GCA_050123055.1 Anaerolineae bacterium | reverse complement strand
CGTCGGCCAAAGCAACCTCGGTGAATTGATAAAGGTGTTACGATGCATCTGACCGAAGCGGACGAACTCGGCCCGCTCCAGTCCTGGAATCAACCGGAATACACGTTCCTGCTCAGCCCACTTCAAGTTTGTCTGAAAGCCGACCAGATTGTAGAGACTGGCCGCCTGATTGTCCTGCCTCAATTGCACTACCGCATGGGGTCGACGCCCAGTCCGCGGATCGGTCAGGCCTACGGGACGAAGCGGACCAAAAGCCAGCGACTGGTGCCCTCGGTGGGCCAAAACCTCAACCGGCAAACAGGCTTCAAAGAAACGTGGATCCTCCTGTTCAAAGGCTCGCAGGGCGATGGTCTCTGCCCGCACGAGCTCCTCCACAAAGCGCTCATACTCCGCTTGGGTCATCGGACAGTTTAGATAGTCGCCCGCTCCCTCTCCCTGGCCATAACGACTGCCACGAAAGGCAATCGACATGTCCACCGACTCGGCGGTGATAATAGGCGCCATAGCATCATAGAAGTAAAGATAGTCCGATCCACTGAGGCTGGCGATCTCATCCGCAAGCGACGGAGAGGTAAGCGGACCGGTAGCCACCACAGTGTGCACACCTTCCGGTATCGCCGTTACCTCCTCACGCCGTAGGTCTATGCGGGGATGGCTCGAAACGCGTTCTGTCACCTGTACGGCAAAGGCATCGCGATCGACCGCCAGAGCTCCACCAGCAGGAACGGCTGTGGCATCCGCACAGGCGAGTATGAGCGAACCAAGACGTCGCAACTCTTCCTTGAGCAAGCCCGGCGATCGATCGCGCAGGTTTGAACCTAGCGAATTGGAGCACACCAGCTCTGCCAGCCGGTCTGAAACGTGGGCTGGCGTCCTTTGCTGAGGCCGCATCTCGTACAAACTCACCCGCATGCCACGCTCAGCAGCTTGCCAGGCCGCCTCGCTGCCCGCCAGCCCTCCACCAATTACAATTAGATCAGTCACTGATTCCCTCCCGTTCCATTATACCATACTGGCTCAGACTTTCACAATCACTGCCTTTGTGCTATACTATAACTGGTGGTCAGCCCACCGTGTTGGGATGGGTTGTAGCGGTGACTGCGGTCACCCATCCCGCGGGGAAAACGACCGAGTCCGACCTCCGGTCAGCGAGTCACTATGAGCACATCAGACCATTCTTGGCTGAGCACCAGGAGGACGCAGCATGCGAGCCGTTGACATCATTGCCCGCAAGCGGGACGGCACGGCGCTGAATGCCGAAGAGATCGACTTTTTTGTCCAGGGCTTCACCCAGGGCACAATTCCCGACTATCAGGTCTCCGCCTGGCTCATGGCCATCGTCCTGCGTGGTATGGATCGTCAGGAGACTATTGATCTGACGATGTCCATGGTACGCTCTGGTGACCAACTGTACTTGCAGGAGATCGCCCCCTTTGTGGCCGACAAACACTCGACCGGGGGTGTTGGTGACAAAACGACCCTGGTTGTGGCCCCACTCGTGTCTGCCGCTGGCGTGCACGTCGGCAAGATGTCAGGCCGAGGACTCGGATTTACCGGCGGCACCCTGGACAAACTGGAATCCATCCCAGGCTACCGGGCCGATCTGAGCGTTGAGGAGTTTCGCACTCAACTTCAGGCGGCTCGCATTGTGGTCACCGGCCAATCGGCCGACCTGGCACCAGCCGATGGAAAACTGTACTCCCTTCGCGACGTCACGGCCACGGTCGATAGCCTACCTCTGATTGCCAGCTCGATCATGAGCAAAAAGATCGCCGCCGGCACCAGTGGCATCGTACTCGACGTCAAGGTAGGACACGGCGCTTTCATGCGGACCGAGCAGGACGCCCTCGCTCTGGCCTCCATGATGGTGGAGATTGGGAAAAGGATGGGACGCAGGGTACGTGCCGTGATCTCGGACATGAACCAACCCCTTGGAAACGCGGTGGGCAATGCCGTCGAGCTCCGAGAAGCGTTGGACACGCTCCACGGTCGGGGGCCGGCCGATTTCCGCAACCACTGTCTGACCATTGCCGGGCAGATGCTCCTCCTTGCTGATCAGGCCCGTGCCGAAGCTGAAGCTACGACGGCGCTGGGGGACCTGCTGGACCGTGGTCAGGCATGGGCCAAATTCCGGGAATGGATCGCGGCCCAGGGGGGGGATGTCAGCTACATCGATGATCCGGCCCGCTTGCCTGCCGCCAGGTTCGTCCAGGAGTTGCTTGCCCCGCACTCAGGCTACGTGGCCGGTCTGAATGCCCGCGAGGTGGGTCTGACCTCCATGCTGCTGGGTGGTGGTCGAGCAAGAAAAGGTGACCGCGTTGACCATGCGGTTGGAATCGTGCTCCAGGCCAAGATAGGTCACCACGTAGTGGAAGGCCAACCCTTGCTGACCATTCATGCCGATGACAAAGCCAAGCTGGCCGGGGCTAGTCAACGACTACTGGCCGCCTATGAGTGGAGTGACGAGCCAGTCAGCCCGCCAGACCTCATCCATCAGATTGTCAGTTGATCTGCGCTACCAAATGGCAATAGCCCGCTCGGCGATGATGCGCCGGTAAATGTCAGCCGTCATTCGGGCGATCCGTTCCCACTTGTACTCCTCACGGACCACGCGGTAGGCGTTCTGCACGCGGGCTGCCGACCACTCGGGATTCTGGAGTGTGTGCAGAATTGTCGCCGGGGCATTGAAAGTAATCGACAATCTCATCTTTCATATAGTCGCTACACGCAATGACCCGCCAGGATTCGTAGGCCAGCCACCACTCGATGGAATGGATGGCCCGAGCCTGCTCGCTTCCCAGATTCCCCCGGCCCCGCCCCCGTTCGGTTGCATGGATAGTGCTTAGCAGTGGTGCCTTGTAACTCCGCTTGCAGGCAGCCCCCACAAAGGCCACCAGCCAATCATGCACGTGGATCAGATCAAAGGGTCCACTTTCCCCCCATAAGCGGTGGGCATACTCCTCAAGCCTTAAGTTCGTCTGCCAGGCAGCGGTGAAAAAGTCGCCCTCAACGACGGGAGGATCCACACGGTGGACGGTGCCTTGTCCCACCTTCTCTATGGGCTTCGCGTCATCCCAGCGAGGGGTAACCAGATGAAGCTCCACATCTGAGAGACTGCCCAGCGGAGGAAGAAGCTCAGCGACATGCTTGCCCAGACCACCGACGACGTGGGGCGGATACTCCCAGGAAAACATCAGAATGCGCATGATTCTCCTCACAGAGATCGAGTTGTGGTCCTAACGATTGTCAAAGAGCGCTTCCCTGACACCAGTACGGCTAGGCTGTCCCTCGTGCTGCGTTGCTGCCTCGAGAGCATCAAGCAGCCGATTCGCCTCCGAGTAAGCCCAGACAGCAGCTGGCCCCGGCGGGACACCACCCGACAATGCGCCATAGTCAGCGGCCAGGCCAGTCTCCAACGACACCAGGGGCGGTTCGTTGATCAAGTCAGCCTCGGGGCTCAAGAAGGCAACACCCAGCCTCTCGTATTCTGGCGCTGCCGCCTTCGCCGTCGCTGGCGACCAGCCTCCCAACACGCCCATCACGCTGGCATCCACAGCCATCTTATGAGCCTGTACGATTGCCTCTCCGGCTTGGTTGAAATCGTTGAGGGCCACCAGCTCGACTAGATACCGCCCGCCTATGCCTCCAGCCTCGTTGCGCTGCCGCACGGCCAGACGCACAGCGTGGAGCGCCTCGTAGCCCAGATCCCGATGCAGTCCCTCAAAGGGCGCCGAGAGCCCGATCTTGACCGTGGGTTTCACACTGCCGGGAAAGCTGCAAGACGCCAGCAGTAGCAAGCACCCGGAAACACAGAGGATACGATACAGCCTATCCCGACTAGACTGCACATTACAGGCAATGCGAACCATGGCCCCCGACACTCAACCTTGAGTACCTCAAAGCCCTACGGCGTGTACTCCTGCTGGTTCTGCAAGTGTTCCTCCAGCGTCGAGGCAAAGACGTGCGAACCATCGCCCACAGCATGGAAGTAGAGATAATCCGTGTCTGCCGGCCCCAATACGGCTAGGATAGAGGCCAGCCCCGGACTGGCAATCGGACCCGGCGGAAGCCCTTGGACTTTGAACGTGTTGTACGGCGACTCGATCGTTTGCCCCTCGCCTGGCAACATCGGGTTCCACCAATTGCCGGTTTCGGGGTCAAACCCCTTGGCATATTGAATGGTCGGATCAGAGCTCAGGCGCAAGGCCGTCTCGTCAACATAGGCCGGATCCATTCTGTTAAGATAGACACTGGCAATGACCGCCCGTTCCTCATCCACCACAGCCTCTCGTTCAACGATAGAAGCCAGGGTCATGACATCAAAAACTGTCAGCGGCCGGTAGTCGCCCAGTTCCAGGTCAAAGATCGTCTTTCCAGTCAGGCGCCCTTCAATCTCTGGTGCGATCCGCGCATCAAAGGTCGCCAGCATCAGATCCACCAGGGTATCAGGCGTTGCTTCCGCCGTGAGCTCGTACGTATCAGGGAACAGATAACCTTCCAAAGAGGCACCAGGAGGTCGGTCTGCCAGCCAGGGATAGTCATACGGGGCGGAACGCGCGTAGGCCAAAAAATCATCGCTTCGCATCAGGCCCTGCTGCTCGAGTAACCATCCCGTCTGTTCCATCCGCCAGCCCTCCGGGATGGTTACTATGACTGCATTTGTACCTCCGTGCTGCAGTGCCTCGGCAATGTCGTGCATGGTCATGTTGGGCCGCAGCGAATAGGTGCCCGCCTCTAGACTGACGTCCAGTCCATGGTAGGTCATAAAGCGGCGAAAGACCTCTCCGTTTACTACCAGGCCCTCCTCCGCCAAGCGGGTCGCAACTCCCGCAGCCGTCTCGCCTGGTTCTACGACAAAAGTGACCGGCGTCGAATCCTGGCTGACAGGTTGGTTGAGCTCCCCCTGGTGCATACTGAGGTAGGCACTCAAAAGGAATGAATTGGGCGAGTCAAATGACAGATCGAGCGTCGGGCCATCCCCTGTCTGAGCCCTGGCTTCGAGCGCACTGGTCATCACCCCGGCGCCATAGACAACGGCCATCGTCAACAGACCCACCGTACCGACCAACACCACCACTCGGGACAGGTTCCGCAGCCAATCGGGGATCAGGCGCTGTAGCCACCGGATCTCAGCCAGCAATACCACCACCAGTGCACCCACCCACAGTGCGGCTGCAACCTTGACCCACGTGAGCAAAGAACTCAAATGCCTTACCTCCTCAGATTATGGAGAGCAAGAGGAATGAGGCATCCGCAGAAGAAGAACAGCGCATGCTCGCTCCTCACACTGATTGCTACAGAATCTCCCGAGACAGCCGGTGTTCGTCCAGAAAGTCCTGCAGAATCACCGCTGCTGCTGCTGCATCGATCTGCGCCCGCCGGTCCTTGGCCCTTCGCCCAGCGGCAATCATCGCCTCTTGAGCCCGCTGCGTAGACATGCGTTCGTCCCACAAGTAGAGGGGCAGATCGTGCCCCCGGCTCAACAAATACTCGCCCAGCGCTGCTGCATATCGCTCCACACGCCGCGCCTGTGGCCCTGCACTACCATCACGGTTCAACGGATGGCCAACCACGAGTGCCTCGACCTTGCGTTCCTGCACCAACCGGGCAATCTTGCCAAAGTCTTCCACTTTCGACGTCCGACGAATGACGGTCAATGGGCT
>JASFHU010000323.1:0-5692 GCA_050123055.1 Anaerolineae bacterium | reverse complement strand
AGAACTGACGGTACCCACCAGGATATCTACTTCCTCCACGTCGATCAGCTCGCGGGCCAGAGTGGCTGTGGTCTCGGGACTGGTCTGATCGTCACGGATAAACACCTGGATCTCACAGTCGTCGACCGTAAAGACCCCATCCTCCGTGCCCGGCGCACCAGCAGCGTACTCCATGCCCAGCAGGAAGCTGCGCTCGATCATCGTCCCATAGACAGCCAGCGAGCCCGAGAGGTCGGTGATCAAGCCTATCTTGATCGGCTCGTCACATGTCAGCCCAGCAGCGGGCGGCGCCTCGGTCGGTTGCTCTTCGGCCTTCGTGGGCTCTGGCTCCGGGGCCTTGGTCGGCTCGGCTTCGGCCTGGGTCGGTTCTGGCACAGGTGTGTCGGCCGGCGGAGCCTCGGTGGCCCCGCAGGAAGCGATGAACACCACGACCATCAGCAGAACAAAGAGTTTGTACATGCCTTTCATAACGTTTCCTCCTCCTCTACGTGTACAATCTTGGGGGGCCTCCAAGACCCCATTCTACCACAAATCGACGATTTGGTCCACGATCCGGTCTTGCCCCTTGATCACCCCCTTTCCCAATCGACGGTACGTGACGCGCCACGGTCCGAGGAACGAGCGTCACCTCTCACTCCTTACCTTTCAGATCACTGACAAGTACCAGTGCTTGTCCCTGACACACCAATGCTCCCCGCTCATTGGTACATTCGGTTCTCAGGTTGATGAGCTGCTTTTCAGGCCGGATCCGAACGATCTCGACGGCCGCCGTGAGTTCCTCTGACTGGTAGGCCAGTGCAGGAAACTCGAGTCGTTGCTTCAGATAGTTGGTTCCCTCCCCGGGAAGCCGCATACCGAGCAGGTAGGAAAACAGCCCGCCCAGCAACCCGCCGGGGATGATGGGCTCCTGCAGGCCTCGCTGCCTGGCATAGCCAGCATCAGCAAAGATGGGATTGGTATCACCGCTCAAGCTGGCATACTCGGCCAGATCTTGTGCTGTGAATGCCCGCCAGGTACCGGCCCGCATGCCAACCCTGAGCCCTTTGAACGAGCTGTTGCCGGGTTGGTCTGACGGCCTGTCTGGCGGTCGGATAGCAACCGGCGCGGGAAGAGCGGTGCCGGGCAGCCGGACGAGCGTCCGACCCTGCAAGCCCATGTTGCCATCGGGACGAGTGACAACGGTTGTCAGTTCAACCAACCCCTCTGCAGCCCTGGACTCTGTGACCTGCACAGTGACCGTAACCTCCTCGCCGGCATAGGTCGCGCTGGGAAACATGAGCTCTTGCTCCACCTGCACGGTGCCAGGTCCGGGCAGCCGGGTGCCCAACACGCTGCACACGACGCTGTAGAGGAACATGCCGTGGGCCACCGTCCGGCCGAACTTGGACCGCCTGGCGAACTCGGCATCCACGTGGATCGGGTTGACGTCACCGCTGAGCGCGGCAAAACGGTCGAAATCCGATTGTCGCACAACCCGCTTGATGCTTTCCGCTTGCCCGATGTGCGGTTGAGCGATCAACTGCGCCTCCTGTTCAGAAAGGCCTCGACGCCCTCCCGGGCCTCTTGTGTCGCCACCTGCTTCACAAACTGGCTGCGCTCCGCCTCCAGCCGGGCGGCCAGATCGTCGCCACTTGGGTTCACCAGGCGTTTGATCCGCCGGATGCTACCCGTCTTGCCGGCCGAGATCTCCCGGGCTACGTTTAGCGCCTCTTCGTCGATGCCTTCAGTGGGCACGACGCGACTCGCCAGCCCCCACACCACTGCCTGCTCGGCCGTGATGGTCTGGTTGCGCATCAGGACTTCGGCCGCCCGCTTCGGCCCGATGATGGCTGGCAGCATCACCGTCCACCCGCCATCGGGACTGAATCCCACCACGCTATAGTAGGGCGTAAAGCTCGCCCCCGGCGCCACCAGCACTACGTCACAGCCTAACACCAAGCCCAACGAGCCTCCGGTCACCAGGCCGTGCACGGCGGCCAGGATGGGCACAGGCAGCTCGACCAGGGCCATGATCACCTGGTTGAGCAGGCTGACGATGGAGTGAGCGTACGCCTCCAGGCCGTGCTGCTCCTCGTAGAAGCCCAGCAGGTCGCCGCCGGTTGAGAACGAAGGCCCGTTAGCGCCCAGCACCACGGCGCGTACAGTGGTATCCCCCCTGATCTTGTCCAGCGCCTCCAGCATCCCCTCCAAAAGTGCTGGCACCAGGCTATTGTGCCTCTCCGGCCGGTTCAGCGTCAGAAGGACAATGGAACCAACCCGCTCAACCAACACCAACCGCCCCACGATCCACCCTCAGCCTACCACGACTGCCAAAACTAAACACCCAAATCTCCAATTTCCAATTTCCAATACCCAGTACCCAATCTCCAATACCCTATCCCCAATCCCTATCCCCCAAACCGCTCGCGCAGCTCCCGCTTCAGCACCTTGCCTGCCGCCGTGCGCGGCAGCGCATCGACAAAAACCACCGACTTCGGGATTTTGAACCTGGCCAGCTTGCCCTGGCAGAACTCAATCACCTCCTCCTCCGTCAGCCCCTGCCCCTCCTTGACCACGATCAGCGCCCGGCCGACCTCCTGCCACTTGGGATGCGGCACGCCGATGACGGCCACCTCGGACACCACGGGGTGGTGATAGATCACGTTCTCCACCTCGGCCGGGTAGACGTTCTCGCCGCCCGAGATGAACATGTCCTTCCAGCGATCGACGATATAGTAGAACCCCTCCTCATCGTACCTGGCCGCATCCCCCGAGTGCAGCCACGGTCCCCCCGCGCCCAGCGCCGGGTGGTCCACGATGGCCTCAGCCGTAGCCTCGGGGCGATTCCAGTACCCCGTGGTGACGTTGCCGCCGCGGACGCACAGCTCGCCCACCTCGTTCGGCCCCAGGAGGTTGTGCTCCGGATCCAGGATACACACGTCGGTATGCAACACCGGCTTGCCCACCGAGCCCGCCTTGCGGACCGCATCCTCCCGGGTGATGATAAACACCGTCGGGCCGGTTTCGGTCATGCCAAAGCCCTGTTGGATGATGATCCCCTTGTCGGCATAGTCGTGTACCAACGAGGGAGGCAGCGACGAGCCACCGCTTCCCCAATGGCGCACGCTCGACAGGTCGTATGCTTGAAAGTCGGGGAACTGGGACAACATCAGGTACACGGACGGCACCAGCAGGAGGACTGTCACCCGCCACTCCTCGATGAGACGCAGAAACTCGCCCGCCTCAAAGGCGCGCATGACCACCAGCGTCCCGCCCGCATGAAGGATCGGCCCGGCATAGAGCCCCAGGCCGCCAGCGTGGAAGGTGGGCAACATGTTGAGATTCACGTCGTCGGAGGTCAGGTCAATGGCCCGCCCCATGCCGACGGCGTTGTAAAAGAAATTGCCATAGGTCACCTGTGCGCCCTTTGGCCGACCCGTCGTGCCAGAGGTGTACAGGATGGCCCAGGTGTCGGTGTACTGGAGCGGCGGCATCTCGACACCCGTTACCGAGCCAGCCGCCAGGGCGCCTTCATAGGTCCACTCGCCTTCCGAGGCGTCCCCGCCCAGCACCACATGGAACTCGCATTCGATCAGCGGCCGCAAAGCGTCCACCACCTCAGCGAACATGGCCTCGTAGACGAGGACCCGGGGAGCGCAGTCGTTGAGAATGTACTCCAACTCCGGTACGGCCAGCCGCCAGTTGAGGGTATTCAGGATAGCGCCCATCTTGCCGCAGCCAAACAGCACCTCAAAATAGTCCGAGCTGTTCTGAGCCAGGAGGGACACCCGGTCGCCCTGTTGAAGACCCAGCTCGTCCTTGAAAAAGCTCGCCAGGCGGTTGGCCCGCTCGTTGAACTGCCGGTAGGTCAATTGTCGCCCGGTATGTGCATCCACCAGTGCCAGTTTGTCCGGCGTCCGCTCCGCGTGGCGCTCGATCCAGTCAAAGTGGTACATCTTCTCACTCCTCCGCCCGGTCCACCAGCAACACAGCCTTCCCGGTGACGACCTGCACCTGGTTCTGGTTGTAGGCATCGGTTTTGAGGGTGATGATCCGTTTCTCCGGTCGCCAGGAGCTGACCTCGGCCACGGCCGTGATCGTGTCGCCGATATAGACCGGAGCCAGGAATTCGATCTGCTGGTTCAAATAGATCGCCCCGGGGCCGGGCAGCCTGTTGCCCAGCACAGCCGAGATCAGGCCCCCGGTGAACATCCCATGGGCCACTCGCCGGCCAAAGCGACTTTTGCGGGCATACTCGGCATCCACGTGCAGCGGGTTGAAATCGCCGATAAGGCCGGCAAAGGTCGTCACGTCCGCCTCGGTGACGGTCTTGGTGAACCTGGCCTGCTCGCCGACTCGAAAGTCGTCGCGGATGGTGACATCAGCCATTCCTCTACCTCCCACGTTGGTTCAGGGTCGCAGCCGGGCGCCGCTCACCCACTACTTCTGACCATGCTTGGCCAAAAAGCCCAAGATCAACGAGTTAAAGACCCCGGCCTGCTCCCACATCGCAGCGTGCCCGGCGTGGGGAATGAGGGCGTACTCGGCGTTGGGGATCTCGGCGGCCATGATCTCCGCGTATTTCCGTGGCTTGAGCGCGTCCTCCTCGCCCACAACGACCAGGGCTGGCGCAGCGATCTTGTGCAGCTTCGCGGTCAGATCCAGCCTCGAGAAGCAGCGCAACAGCTCCAGGAAAGCGTCCATGTCCAGTAGCTCGTAGCGCTCGCGTGCCAGGGTCAGCGCTTCCTGGTTGTCCGCGATCCAGGCCTCAGAGAAGGTCAGCGGGTAGACAACCTGGTAGAGCATCTCCGGATCGCGGGCCCGGGCAGCGTAGGCCCAGGCGTCGATCATCCCCCTGAGCTGGGCATCCACCTGGCTCACCGCCGAGGTCACGATCAGGCTCTTCGTCCGCTCAGGATACTTGAGCGCAAAGGCAAGGCTGATCTCCGCCCCGTAGGAGGTGCCGCCGATGTGCGCCCGCTCGATGCCCAATCCAGCCAGCAGTGCCGCCAGGTCGTCGGCGTGCAGCTCCATGGTGTACGGTCCCGGCGGGTGGTCCGACTGCCACATGCCGCGGCAATCGTAGAGCAGCAGCCGGTAGTGCTGTGACAGCACCGGCGTCTGGAAAGCCCAGCTTGCCGTGCTCATCAGCACGCCGTTGGAGAGCACCAATACGTCAGCATCTGGCGGGCCGTGCAGTTCGTAATATAGCTGGATCCCGTTGGCCTCTATCTTGGGCATGTCCCGCTACTCCTTCTCAAAGGCCAGATAGGTCTGTGCTTCCTCCCCGTCACCCCGCTGGACGAAGGCTAGCTTCAGGGGCATCCCGATCTGGATCTCTTCCGGCCTGGCCGCGTCCACACCGATGATCTGAGCGCTGATGGAGGGGCCAGCATCCAATTGCACGATCCCCGCGCAGTAGGGGTTCTTGCGGTCATAGCCGGCCTCGATCATGGCCGTGGGCGCAATGTGCACCGTGGTAAAGGCGACGAGCCTGCCCCTTCGACCCATCTCTTCCCACGTCATCTCCTCGCCGTAGCAGGCTGGGCAGAGGGCGCGCGGCGGAAGGTGCAGCGCCCCGCACGACCCACAGCGGGAACCCATCAATCGCCTCTCCTCCAGGTATTGGTAAAACGACTCCCCGGTGAAATCTCGCTCACTCATGACGATCTCCGCTCAAAGATGTGCACCACGCAGGTCTGGCCGGTCCCCC
>JASFHU010000322.1:0-5695 GCA_050123055.1 Anaerolineae bacterium | reverse complement strand
AAGACCATTGGCGTGCTATCCGGCTCGTCAAGCCGGGCAGAGATGGAGGCCTTTGGTCCCGACTTTCTCTTTGACGACATTGCGGCGCTGCTGGATGCCTGGCAGCTAGCGTAGTGGCGTGGTGAGAGGAACGCCTGTGCTCAAGGTCGACACAGATCTGCTCGAACGTTGGAACATCCGCCACCGACCCGATCCAGACTTCCGGCGACTGAAGCGGGTGATCCTCCGTCTGGGGGTGCCAGATCCCCTGCCGTTGTTCGAGGTGAATATCGACAACGAAATACTCTCGGCGATACTGGGCGAGACGGTACAGAATCCTGGCTACGTCTCGCGCGCGGCACTCAAGTCGGGCACTGTGAGCCGGGAGGACAGCAAGAGATACGTGCAGCAACTGGTCCAGGCCTACTATCACCTGGGGTACGACTATGTGATTCTGCCGGCCTACCTGCCCATGGGGACACCTATGCTCGTAGGTAGCGACACAGCGGCCCTCCGCCGGGAGGCGGGCCGCGCCTGGGTAGCGGAGACCAAAGGTCCCGTCACCAACTGGGACGAGTTTGAGCGCTACGGATGGTGTCAGGTGGCCGACACGGATACCTACATCATTGAGGCGGCCAACAGGGGCCTGCCCGAGGGGATGGGCCTGATCGTCCGGACCCGGGGCGTAATGGAGTGGCTCTTGAGGCTCATGGGCTTTGAAACCCTTTGCTATGCCCTGGCGGACGATCCCGAACTGGTGGGAGCGGTGGCTGAGCGTGTCGGCGGCCTGGTGGTTGGACTTGTCGGGCGCCTGGCCCAGATAGATGGCGTGGTGGCCATCTGTCTCTACGACGACATGGGCTTTCGCAGCGGGACCTTTGTCTCACCCGCCGATCTGGGCCGCTACGTGCTGCCCTGGACCAGGAGGTGTGTGGAGGCTTCCCACGCTCAGGGCCTGCCCTTCATCCTGCATTCGTGCGGCAATCTCGAGCGGATCATGGACGGCCTGATCGACGAGGTGGGAATCGACGCCAAGCACTCATTTGAGGACACGATCATGCCCATGCCCGAGGTCAAGGCCGCGTATGGCGACCGCGTGGGATTGCTTGGAGGCGTAGACATGCACCTGCTGGCGGCGGGGACCCCCGACCAGGTGCGGGCAGCGTCGCGCCGGGCGATGGAGGACTGTGCGCCTGGGGGCGGGTACGCCTTTGGTTCGGGGAATACCATCGCCAACTATGTCCCCTTGCAGAACTTTTTGGCCATGATAGACGAGGCACGATCAAGATGAAGGCCATTGTCGTCGGCGATAACCTCATCTCATCCGGAATGATCCTGTCGCGCGCCGGGCCGTTACGCGATGCGGGCTATGCCCTCCAGGCCTTTGACTGGGCTTTTGCCGACCGCAACGAGATGAACCGGCGCAACCTCAATGTCGAGAGGCACGGACCCGAGGCCGAGTCGCCGCCAGACGGTCTGCTCAGTGCCGTGGGGGAGGCCGAGATCCTGGCCGTCCAATTCTGCCCCGTCTCCAGGGCCGTCGTCGAGGCCGGGAAAAAGCTCAAGGTGATCGGCGTAGCGCGGGCCGGCTGGGAAAACATCGACGTCAAAGCCGCCACGCAGCACGGCATCCCCGTGGTCCACATCGTGGGCCGCAATGCCAATGCCGTAGCCGAGCACACCATCGGCCTGATCCTGTGCGAGATGCGCAACCAGGCCCGGAGTCACTGCGCGCTGCAATTGGGGGTTTGGATCGCGCGCCAGATCGATCCCCTGCACACCTTTGAGCTGGCGGGCAAGACCTTGGGCCTGGTGGGCTTTGGCACCATCGGCCAGTTGGTGGCCCGCCGCCTGGCCGGTTTTGACCTGCGCTTGCTGGTGCACGATCCCTTCGCACCCGAGTCTCGAGTTCGACGAGCCGGAGGCGAGGCCGTCCCACTCTCACACCTTCTGCGCCGGTCCGACGTGGTTTCCTTGCATGCGCGTTTGGTCCCCGAGACCGAGGGGCTCATCGGTCGGGCGGAGCTGGCCCAGATGCGGCCTACGGCGTATCTGATCAATTCGGCCCGCGCCGGGCTGATCGTCGAGGACGCGCTGGTGGAGGCTTTGCAGCAGTGCCGTATCGCCGGGGCTGCCCTGGACGTCTACTGGCAGGAGCCGTTGCCGGCCGATCATCCACTGACCAGGTTGAACAACGTGACGCTCAACTCGCACCTGGCCGGGACGACGCTCGATGCGCTTCACAATACCATAGACCTGGTCATCCAGGGCGTGCTGGGAGTTGTGCGCCAGGGTACGACCCCTTTGGTCGTCAATCCAGAGGTACTGGAATCAGTTTGACCGGGCGCGATGCGGCCGTCGCCCGGGAGGAGCAACCTGAATGGCAAAGGTAGCGATTGTAGGGGCTGGCAAGATGGGCTCGGCAACTGCCTGGCCTCTGGCCGATATGGGCCACGACGTGCGCCTGGTGGGCACCCACCTCGACGCTGAGATCATCCACTCCTGCCTCGAGACCCGCCAGCACCCCGGCCTGGAACGGCAATTGCCCGCCGGTGTCCGGCCCTACTACCTCGAGCAACTCGCCGAGGCGCTGGAGGACGTGGACCTGGTCGTCAGTGGCGTGAACTCTCTGGGCGTCCACTGGGCCGGGCGGACGCTGGCTCCGTACCTGCGTCCGGGCATGGTGGTGCTGGCTGTCACCAAGGGCCTCGAAGCAGGGCCGGATGGCGAGCTGCGCATCCTGCCGGACGTCCTGGCATCCGAACTGCCGGCCGATCTCCGGCCGGAGGTGGTCCAGGCAGCCATTGCCGGGCCCTGCCTGGCCGCCGAGCTGGCCGCGCGACGGCCCAGTGCCGTGATCTTGACCTCCGCGAACGGTGCGGCACTGTACCGCCTGCGCGAGCTTTTTCACCACGACTACTATCACGTCTGGCTCTCGACCGACTTTGTCGGCGTCGAGGCATGCGCCGCGCTCAAGAACGCCTACACCGTCGGTGTCGGGGCTGCAGGCGGCATGCTGGACCGGGCCGGCGGACCCGACGAGCTGGGTGTGGGGATGCACAACCTCGTGGCCGCCGTGTATGGGGCCTGCGCCTGGGAGATGAGTCGCATCCTGGAGCTGATGGGCGGCCGGCCCGAGCGCATGGTCGGTCTATCGTGGGCCGCCGATCACTTTGTGACGGTCACCGGCGGGCGGACCTACCGGCTCGGCCGCCTGCTGGGCCAGGGCCTGAACTATAGCCAGGCCTGCGAGGAGATCGGCGAGCCGACCCTGGAGGGCGCCTTTGCGCTCCAACAGATGGACCGCGCTCTGGTTGCTTGGGAGGCCCAGGGGCGGATCGGACCCGATGACCTGCCGCTGATGCGCATGCTCTGCCGGACCATTACACAGGACCAGCCGCTCGTGATCCCCTGGCCGGATCTCTATGGAACCGGCCAGATCATGCTCTAAAGACCGCCGGTGACCAATTTGGAGGCTTTCAACCATGGCGAAAATGACATCCGAGGAACGAGTCATGCGCGTCCTGCGCCGCGAGGAGCCCGACCGGGTCCCCCACTTTGAGTGGCTGATCGACCGCAAGGTCCGCGAGGCCCTCAGCCCCGGCTGCAAGGATACCAACGACTTTGCCGTGCGCATGGGGCTCGACGCTGTCCTGGCCGACGTCAAGTTCCAGAAGGAGCGGGTGGGCGCCGACCGCTGGCGCAGCGAGTGGGGCTATGTCACCCAGGACACCCCCGAAGAGCACGGCATCGAGGTCGAGTCGCCCATCAAGACCATGGCCGACTTTGAACGGTTCGTGCCGCCCGACCCGCTCCTCCCCGAGCGCTACCTGGGGATCGAAAAGATGTTGGACGAGTTCGCCGGCGACAAGGCCGTCATCGTGCATCTCAACGACGTCTTTTCCCTGCCCCGCTATCTGATGGGCATGGAGAACCTGTTGATGTCTATCGTCACCCAGCCAGAGCTGATCGAAGCCCTGGTCGATCTATCGGTCGACGTCAACATCAAGATGGCCAAAGAGCTGGCGGTTCGCGGCGTCAAGATGGTGTACACCGGCGACGACTATGCCTACACCAAGGGCCCGCTCATGTCGCCCAAACACTTTCGCCAGCTCTTCTATCCCGGTTTGGTGCGCGTGATGCGGGGCTTCAAAGAGGCGGGTATGCTGATCATCAAGCATACGGACGGCAATCTGTGGCCCATCATCGACATGATCATCGACTCTGACATCGACTGCCTCGATCCCATCGATCCCATCGCCGGCATGGACATCGCCGAGGTCAAGGCCAAGTACGGCCACCGGGTTGCCCTGAAGGGCAACGTCGACTGTGCCCAGACCCTGACCTTTGGCACCGAGGAGGAGGTTATCGAGGAGACCAAGGACGCCATGCGCAAGGGGATGCCTGGCGGCGGCTTTATCCTTTCCTCAGGCAACTCGATCCACTCTGCCGTCAAGCCCGAGAACTATATGGCCATGCTCCGGACCTGGGAAACGTATCGCGACTATCCCATGTCCCTGTAGTGGGGAGGCCGCCCAACCGAAGGTCTGCCTGGAGCGAAGAAAAGGAGTGCAAGATGGGAGTCGTACACAGGTTCATTGGCCAAGAGGACGCTCTGGATTGGGAGGGCGTGACCGAGCAGCGCTACGACGCGGCCGACGTGGTGGGCGTCAGCGCCAAGGTGCTGGTTGGCCCCGGCGAGGGCGCCCCAAACTACCGGCTCCGCTATTTTCGCGTCGAGCCCGGTGGCAACACCAGCCTGGACCAGCATGCCCACGACCACGGCGTCCTGATCCTGCATGGCCGGGCCACGGTGCGCCTGGGCAAGCAGCAGGTCGTCGCCGGACCCCGGGACGTGGTCTATGTCCCCGGCAATGAGGTACACCAGTTCAGCGCGCTCGGCGAAGAGCCGCTGGGATTTCTGTGTGTGATCCCTGCCATCGACTAGTGCACTGTGGGGCAAGTGAGCCAGGGGGCAATTTGCGCCACCCAGCACTAGGATCATGAACTGAGCTTTGTATTGGAACCGAGAAGCATTATCAGCCAGGAGGTAAAAGAAATGGACTACTTGATGGGTATCGATCTGGGCTCGACGAGCCTGAAAGCCGTCATCTATGACCTGGACGGCAACGTCGCTGCCAGCGGCAGCCGTCCGACCGAGCGCTACAACCCCTACCCCGACCATCCGGAATGGACCGTCTGGCAGCCGGAACAGATCTGGGGCGGAACCGCCGAGGCCATAAGGGAGGCCGTCGCCAAGGTCGGCGATCCCGGCCAGATCAAGGGGGTGGCCGTCACCGGCATGGGCATGGATGGTGTGCCCGTCGACGCGAGTGGAAAGTGGATCTATCCTCTTATCAGTTGGCACGATCCCCGCACCGCCCCCCAGCTTGACTGGTGGATCGAGAACATTGGCGCCGAGAAGAACTTTGCCATCGGCGGTAATACGCTATGGCGCTTTAGCACCGCCCTGCGCCTGCAGTGGATGGCCGAGCATGAGCCCGAGATCCTGGCCCGCACCGAAAAGTGGCTGCTCATCGAGGATTTCCTCAACTTTATGCTCTGCGGGCGCCATGCCACCGACTATAGCATGGCCTCTTGCACGCTGCTCTTTGACCAGCGCAAGCTGGACTGGTCGGACGAGATCCTGACCATGGCCGGCATCGACAAGGGCCTGATGTGCGATGCCTACCCCAGCGCCACACCCCTCGGCGAG
>JASFHU010000321.1:0-5699 GCA_050123055.1 Anaerolineae bacterium | reverse complement strand
GGCCAGCTCTCCACTGGTCACAGGCAGGCGCTGGAATTGGTCGGCCTGGATCTCAGACAGGGGCTGTGGCTGGCTGAGGGGCATCCATGATCGGGACAACGGCTGGTCCTTGCGCGGCTGGACCACTGTTTCCACCAGGGTGTTCCACTCGCCACAGGTCTTGCACTGTCCGGCCCACCGGACGGTGCTTGCTCCGCACGACTGGCACACGTATTGAACCCGCGACTTGGCCATGGTTGCTCCTGGTTGTTCTCAGAATCAAAAGATCGGTTTCCGTCAACAGAAACCGATCTTTACTCCCAACGGTGTCAACACCGTTTCTTTTATGGAACCGACGCTGGTTGGGCCTAGCTGAGCACCGTCTCCAGCATCGGGGGAGCCTCCCCGTTTTCCATTTCTGTTGCCGGCAAGGCTTCCTCAGTTCCTTCGGCTTGGAAGACTAGCTCTCCGTCTTCCACCGATACGACGACCAGGTCACCTTCGTGGAAGCGGCCAGCCAACATACCCTCGGAAAGGGCATCCTCGACCTCAGCCTGTATGACCCGTCGCAAGGGGCGGGCACCGAGGCTGGGATCGTATCCCTCCTCAGCCAGGTACTCCCGGGCAACGTCGGTCAGTCTCAGGGACAGTTGGTGCTCTGACAGCCGTTCCTGGACCTTTTTTATCTCTAGATCGACGATCGCCTTGATCTGCTCCTGGTTGAGGGCGTGGAAGACCATCATTCCGTCTATGCGGTTCAGAAACTCGGGCCGAAAGATGCGCTTGAGCTCACCCAGAACCTTGTCCTTCATCTCTGTGTAGGCTTCTCGCTCGGTCTGCGCTGTGTCGCGCTTGATGGCAAAGCCCAGTGAGGTGGAACGACCGATTACGTCAGCTCCAACGTTCGAAGTCATCAAGACTATCGTATTGCGAAAGTCCACCTTGCGCCCCTTGGCATCCGATAGTTGGCCATCCTCCATGATCTGGAGGAGCATATTGACTGCCTCGGGATGGGCTTTCTCGACTTCGTCGAAGCAGACCACGGTAAAGGGCCGGCGTCGAACGGTCTCGGTCAATTGGCCGGCATCCTCATAGCCGACGTACCCGGGTGGTGCGCCCACCAGACGCGATACCGTGTGACGTTCCATAAACTCGGACATGTCGAGCTGTAAAAGGGCATCCTCGCTGCCGAACATGAACTCGGCCAGGGCTTTGGCCAGCTCAGTCTTGCCCACACCCGTTGGCCCCAGGAAGAGGAAAGAACCGATCGGTCGCTTGGGATCTTTGAGTCCTGCCCGGGCCCGGCGCACGGCACGGGAGATGGTCTTGATGGCCTCATCCTGGCCCACGATGCGTTCGTGGAGATGTTCTTCCATCTGCAGCAGCCGCTCCGACTCTTCCGACTCGAGTTGCATGAGCGGTACCCCGGTCCACATGGACACGATCTCGGCTACATCCTCGGGGGATACCATGACGTTGGCTGAACTGGAATCCCAGCCTACGCGCAGTTGCTCCAATTGAGATTTGAGCTCGCGCTCGCGATCGCGGAGAGCCGTGGCCTCGGCCCATTTTTGGGCGTCGATGGCCTGGTCTTTTTCCCGCTGTACTGCCTTGATCTGTGTGAAGGTCTCTTTCAGCGAAGAGGACTGGGGCATCTTGTACATCCGCACCCGAGATGAAGCTTCGTCGATCACGTCGATGGCCTTGTCTGGCAGATAGCGATCGGTAATGTAGCGATCGGAAAGGTGGGCTGCTGCCTGCAGCGCCTCGTCGGCAATCGGAAGTTTGTGGTGCTCTTCATAAAGACCCTTCACGCCTCGCAGGATCTCGATCGTTTCTTCAACAGTTGGTTCATCGACATGGACCGGTTGGAAGCGGCGCTCCAGAGCTGCATCCCCTTCAATGTGCTTGCGGTACTCGTCGAGCGTCGTAGCCCCAACGCACTGCAGCTCGCCTCGGGCCAGGGCAGGCTTGAGGATGTTGGCTGCGTCCACCGAACTTCCGGCCGAGCCAGCACCCACCAGCATGTGCACCTCGTCGATGAAGAGGATACTGTCGGACCCCTTGAGCTCTTCGATGACCTTTTTCAGTCGTTCCTCAAACTGACCGCGGTAGATGGTGCCCGCTACCAGGCTGCCGATGTCTAGTTGAAGTACTCGCTTGTCTAACAGCGGTTCAGGGACATTGCCGGTGACAATCCGCTGGGCAAGTCCTTCGACGATGGCTGTTTTGCCGACGCCTGGATCACCGATCAAGGCCGGGTTGTTCTTTGTGCGTCTGGCAAGGATCTGGATAACACGCTCGATTTCGGTCTGGCGACCGATCACCGGATCAAGCTTGTTGCCATCGGCCAATGCTGTCAGGTCGGTGCCGAGTTGGTCCACGGTGGGGGTAGTACTTGTCTGCTGCTTGCCACCAGCATGTACCGGCGTTTCCTGAAGGATACGGTTGACCTGTTCGCGGATTGTGTCGGGCGGAGCGCCGAGCCGGCGAAGTACGTCGACGGCGACTCCCTCTCCCTCGCGAACCAATCCCAGAAGCAGGTGCTCGGTGCCGATGTAGTGGTGTCCCATCCGCCGCGCCTCGTCCACGGCTAGTTCGATCACTCGCTTAGTACGTGGAGTAAGGGTTGGCTGGGTCAGAGTGGGGCGATTGCCGCGGCCAACGGTGCGTTCAAT
Source organism: Anaerolineae bacterium (assembly GCA_050123055.1). GTDB lineage: Bacteria > Chloroflexota > Anaerolineae > JAAYZQ01 > JAAYZQ01 > JASFHU01. Next base: position 3,042 of record JASFHU010000321.1, on the reverse strand, counting down.
GGAACCACGAACCTGTTCAGGGGAGATTCCGAGTTCTTGAAGCACGCGCAAGGCCACTCCGCCCTCCTCGGATACAATTCCCAGCAGGATGTGCTCTGTTCCGATAAAGCGGTGATTCAGGCGCCGCGCCTCATCTCCGGCAGTGGTCAACACCCGGCGGGCCCGTTTGGTAAAGCGGTCAAGGTTCTCAGCCACGTTTTTGTCCTTTCACCAGTGTTGGTCCCTTCTCCCTGGGCAGATTATAACCCAACCCTGATCAGAAGTGGGTAAGCCGTGTTACACAAGAAGGACCCTGCCTAGGTGGGGAGATGCCTTTGGGTCGATACGATCAAGACAGCCCTGGCTTCACCCCTGCCAACATGCCAAGAGAACGCCACGCACGGAACTGCCTGTTTGCTGAGGAGCAGTATCAAAGATCGGTTGTTTGAGACGACAGAGCCTGCGTTCGCGTAGGCTCTTTACGTCTCTTCGTCGTCGTGCATTAAGTCGTCTTCGATTACTGGCTCGTCCTCGGGAGACGACTCCGCCTCGGCCAATTCGGCTTGCCAGTCCAGGTCTGCATATTCCGGATCAGCGACCCGCTTGAGACTGAGCCCCATCCTTCGCCGCTTGGGATCGATGCGGATGATGCGCATGACGTGTTTTTCGCCCTCACTCACCACTTCTTGAGGGTGATTGATGCGGCCGCTGCTCAACTCGGAGATGTGAATCAACCCCTCGAGTTCATCATTGACCAGGGCAAAGGCACCAAAGCTGGCCAGCCTGGTGACGGTACCTTCGACCAACTGGCCTACATAGTAGCGGCTTTCCGCCGTTGCCCAAGGTTCTGGTTCCAGCCGTTTGAGACTAAGGGCAATGCGTTTCTTTTCCTGGTCCACGTTCAGAACGTAGACGTCGACCTCCTGCCCGACCGTCAGTACGTCGCGGGGCTTGGCCGAACGGTTCCAGGAGAGCTCTGATAGATGGACCAGGCCATCGGCTCCACCCAGGTTCACAAATGCGCCAAAGTCGGCCAGGCTGCTGACGGTTCCCCTGCGGACCTCACCAGGGCGCAGAGTTTTGAGCAGTTCCGCCTTTTGTGCGTCCCGCCGCAGGCGCGTAGCCGCTCGCTCAGACAGGATGAGGCGCTTGCGCTTGCGGTTGATTTCGATAACCTTAACGTGGATATCCGAGCCTACCAAACGGGCCCATCGTTCCTCTGGCTGTTGAGCGTCACTTCCCCGGTGCTGAGGGGCGAGTTGAGAGGCAGGAACAAACCCACGCAGCCGCCCGAGGCGGACAATCAGGCCCCCCTTGTTGAACCCAGCCACCTGGGTTTCAAAGGGCTCACCTTTTTCATGGAGTTCCTGGGCACGGCGCCAGTCACTCTCCTCCTCGGCTCGCCTGATCGACAAGATCAGGTTCCCATCTCGATCTTCGGTCCGGACCACGTAGACTGGGATAACATGTCCAACCTGTAGAGTTTCCAGTCCCTCGCGGCCAAGGCGCTCCAGCTCTTTGCTAGGAACCAGGCCTTCTGATTTGGCGCCAACGTCGACCAAAACCTCAGTGGGCGTCACACTGACAATTTCGCCGTCGACGATGTCGCCCGTCCGCAGTCTCCGGAAGGTGAGTGCATCCTCCATGAGCGCGTTCATGGGATGCTCGTCGGGTGTTTGCTCGACATGGTCTCCTTCCGCGACTTCTGTCTGATTGATCAGTTTCTCCTCCATGAAGACGAAATCTCCCCCCATATGAGTATTGTGGGCCTTGAGCTACCGGAATCGGTGCCGATCCTATTCCGGCAGCAACTCCATTATACCGCCTTTTTCCACAAAAGGCAAGACCACCTCTAGCGAGAGAAAATGTATGGATTGGGGCAGTTTCTTTAGGAGGGTGTTGGATTAATGCCCGTTCAGCGCGATGGCTCCATGAGGACAGGCAGGGATGCAAGCACGACAACCATAACAGCGACTGGGATCGATGAAGGGGGGCTCGCCACGATCGATCTGCAGGATCGCCTTGCTGCGACAGACGTCGCGAGCTTGACATTTTCGGCATGCCTGGCACAGCTCATCCACGACGTGAGGGATGGTTGTTACTTGGGCTTTGGTTGTCTCTATCACCGGCATCTGGCTTCTCTACTCTGCGTTGTTACCTAGAATCTGTCCCACAAGATGTGCCCAGATACCCCATGGGGGTATCTAGCGATACTATAGCACATTTGACGACTGCCGTCAAATGTGCTGTCTGCATGGGGCAGGGCTGTGGGTAAGAATGGCCAGTCTTTATTTCCGCCGACCCAGCTCTCGTACACGGCCCCATATGTTCAGGATAAAGCCGATGGCGGCTGCGAGAAGAAACAGGCCCGAGACACCGGCCAGGGCACTAAACGCGTCGATCTTGGTCCAGCTATACAGAGGACCAAAGAGCGCGCGAAGCAGGACGCCGAGATTGAGCGAGACAAAGGTCATCCAAAAGATGGGTTCGCTTCCCCTTTGAGCCTGACCTCGCCGGACTGGCTTGGGATCGCCGGGACGCCGGCCCACGGCCAGGGTGGGAAAAAGCCACCAGGCCACACCCATGATGAGTTGGGTCAGCCAGCCCACAACGAGGAACTCGACGTGGCTGATTCTGAGGGCGGCGATGGCCGACCCCATCGGGATCCAGCGGTTGACCAGGAAAAGTGCCCCCAACATGGAACCCAATGCCAGATAGATGATGGATGCTCGGACAAAGGCACGCGACGTGGTTGGCATGGCTACTCCCTATGGTTCCATGGCCCGGATGCGGCCCCAAACGAGCCAGCCAAAGCCGAGTGCGGCCAGTGCCTGCAAGAGACCCGACAGGGCGAGCAGCATCGCCAGCCAGGGCTCGGGACCCATCAGGTAGAATGGCTCCAGGATGAAGCGCAGCAGCAGCCCGGCGTTCAGGCAGATCAGGACTGCCCAGGCCAGGGTATCTGAACCCCTGGGGCGGGGATCCTGCTCCTTGAGGAAGCGGGGAAAGATCCAGTAGGCAACGCCGATAGCCAGTTGCGTGATCCATCCGACCACCAGCAGG
>JASFHU010000320.1:0-5707 GCA_050123055.1 Anaerolineae bacterium | reverse complement strand
ATACCGTCCCTCTATGACCTGCCCCTGGCTCAAGCCAGCTCACACCCTCCTCAGCCTGGTTGCCCTGCTCATTCAGAAAGGCGGTGAACATAACGTTGGTCACCTCGGTTTGGTCGATCCAGAAGGCTTCCAGTGCCACTGTGTGGTCCGGCTGTTCCTGCTTGTAGTTTTTTCGCTGGCAGTCCTGGCCCAAACCCTCGATCTCGATGCAGGCTTGCATAGCACGGTCTAGCTGAGCATCGCGAGTGCCCATGTCGAATTGACCTGCCGGCACGTAGACCATGACCATGCCATCGCAGATGCGGGTCTCGGTATCGGCCAATGGTGGCGTTGACGTTGGCCCTGGCATTGTGGGGGGAGGGGCGGGTGTCACATCAGTTGCAGGGGTTGACGGGGACGCCGGTCCACAACCGGATAAGATGAGCAGCAAGACAGAGATCCAAAAAAGTACTGACCCGAGTTGCATCTGTATTACTCCTGTTCCCCGTTCCTTGTGTCTGATCGTAGAGACGTGTTTTCAGTGTGCAAGGTTCCCGTTCGTACATAAGCGAGGGGCGGTTATCAGGCTGCCCAGGCGTGCCCTCACTCATGCCTGGGGCTTGCTTTGCTGGCGCTACTAAAACAGCGGATGGGCAGGATTAGCGGATCTGTGCACTGTGGAGCAGGTACGGGTCTGGCGACTGTTGCTCCAGGTCCAATGGGTGTTGTTTCTTGCACAGTGAGTGGGGCGAAGGCCCATGGCATACTCGTGATGACGACGTTGCGACGGACGCAAGGTGGCTGAACCCAGGCATTGCCAACTGGCGCAGGACGTGGTATGATAGAGGCGTACCGGAGGTCCGGTCTGTGAATACGGATTGTCGGGCATGGTTCGCAGGAGGGGGAGAATGTCCATGTCATTGCTGGCAACGAAGCTCTGTATTCCACCGTTGCGGGCAGAGTTGGTGTTGCGCCCACGCCTGGCCGAACGATTGAATGCCGGTCTGGAACAGGGCCGTGTTCCCAAAGGCGACTCCTCAGAACCCTTGGGCTTTGCGCGCCGGCTGACCCTAGTCTCTGCCCCGGCTGGTTTTGGCAAGACCACCCTCGTCAGCGAGTGGTTGAGCGACTCTGAATACCCCTGTGCGTGGCTCTCCCTTGACGAGAACGACAACGATCCGTCGCGCTTTTTCACCTATTTTCTGGCGGCGCTGCAGCAGGTAGATCCAGATATTGGCCAGGCGGCAGTCATGATGCTGCAATCTCCCCAACCACCGCCGCCAGAGCCGCTGCTGACCAGCCTGATCAACGATGTGACACTGACCCCAAAGCCCTTCATGCTCATTCTCGACGACTACCACCTGATCCAGTCGATGCCCATTCACCAGCAGGTCTCCTTTCTCCTGGAGCATCAACCAACCCAGATGCACTTGGTCGTCGCCACGCGTGAAGATCCTCCCTGGCCTCTCGCCCGCCTGCGGGCGCGAGGACAGATCGCCGATGTCCGGCAGGACGACCTCCAGTTCACGGAGGATGAAACGAGCCGGTTCCTGCGGCAGGTGATGCAGATTGACCTCTCGCCGAAGGATGTCGCCGCCCTCCAGCGGCGGACTGAGGGTTGGGTTGCGGGCCTGCAACTAGCCGCGCTGTCGATGCAGCGTAGCGAGAACATCCGGCGGTTCGTGGCCGACTTGACAGGGAGCCACCGCTACATCCTGGACTACCTGGTCGAGGAGGTCTTTCAGCAACAGGGTCCCGACGTGCAGGACTTTTTGCTCCAGACGTCGATCCTCGACCGTCTCACGGCACCGTTGTGTGACGCCGTCACCGGCCGCGATGACGCCCAGCAGGTGTTGGCCGAATTGGACCAGGCCAACCTGTTCATCGTGCGCCTGGACGAGTCGCGGCAGTGGTACCGCTACCATCGTCTGTTCCGGGATCTGTTACGAACACAGGGGGCGTCGATTGACCTCGCGTCACTGCATCTGAGGGCTGCGCGCTGGTATGCGCAGCAGGGAACCCTGGACGAGGCGATGAACCATGCCCTTGCCGCAGAGGCTTGGGACGAAGTAGAACGCCTGGTGGTGCCAGCGGCTGGGCAAGCCATTAACCAGGGCCGGTTTGCCACGGTCGGCCGCTGGCTCGATGCCATGCCGGAGGAGCGTTTGCGCGCAAGTTCCGAACTGGCCACTTTGAAAGGATGGGGCCTGCTTTGGACAGGGCAGTTTGATGCGGCCGAGACCTGGGCCGCCCTGGCCAAAGATCTGGCCGCGGATGACCCTTCGCCTCTGAACCGGGCCTGGGCGACCTGTCTGGAGCTCAACGTTGCCCACGTGCGGCACGAGATCCCCCAGGTGATTGAGCTGGCCGATCAGGCTCTGAAGCTTTTGGAGGAGGGGGACCCGTATGGCCTTCGCGGGACGGCTCTGGCCAACCTGGCCTCGGCGCAGATGATCACAGGCGAACTCCCTGCTGCGACCCAGACCTTCCGCGAGATGGCTCGCCTGGGTCAGGAGGCTGGTCATCTGATCAGTATGGTCAGCGCATGGTCCAGCCTGGCCTGGCTGCAGTACCTCCAGATGGAGCCGCGGGAAGCCGAGGCCCTCTGCCACCAGGCGCTTGAACAGGCCATGGGGCCGCGCGGCGAGCCCCTCCCTCTGGCGGGCCAACCTCACATTGTGCTGGGGATGATCGCCTATGAGCGAAATGAACTAGCGTCTGCCCGCGAGCACCTTGTGCCCGGTTTGGACCTTTCACGGCAGTTTGGGCCGACCTCAAACGCCATGCAGGCTGCTTTCGTCCTGGCCTGGATGCTGGAGTTAGCTGGAGAGGGGGAAGCTGCCCTGGCAACGGCGAGCGCTACACGCCAGGCGGCAGCGCAGCTCAATCTGCCGATGATCGACGCATACGTGGCGGCCTGCGAGGCGGAATTCTTCCTGCGGTTGGGTGACGTGGAAGCCGCGGCACGCTGGGCGGAGACAGCCGGGCTGTCGCCGGCCGATTCGCCGCAGTTCGCACGGGAGGGGGACTATTTCACCTTTGCCCGCCTGCTGCTGGCCCAGGACCGGCCGACTGAGGCGCAAGAGATCCTGGCCAATCTGGAGGAGTTTGCCCAAGCCCGAGGTCACTTGCGCAGTCTGCTCACCGTTCACATCCTCGGTGCACGGGCCGAACGAGCCCTTGGTCGTGAGGCAGAGGCTCTGGATTCTCTCAAAGATGCCTTGCATCTCGCTGCTCCGGCGGGCTACTCGCGCGCCTTTCTGGACGACGGATCGGCGGTTCTGGACCTGCTCCCCAGGGTACGCCAGGCTGCTCCTGACTTTGTAGACCGTGTGTCGGAGGCCTTTGTCAGCGAGGGGCGAAGGACGGCGGGTGCGGAACCGACCACCACACCCTCTGTACTCCCAACGTCCGCCCTGGTTGAGCCCCTCAGCGAGCGTGAGCTGGAGGTGCTGGCGCTGGTGGCCCAGGGGCTGTCGAACCGGGAGATCGCCGAGAGGCTGTTCATCACCGTGGGTACGGTGAAGACTCATGCCCACAATATCTATGGCAAGTTGGGCGTAAACAGACGGACTGAGGCCGTGGCGCGCGCACAGGAACTTGGTCTCGCCTGAGTAATACGTCGGTTTGCCATTCCGAATCAACCCCCGAATCTATCCTTGGATAGATGACACTCTACCCGGTTGACTGCTACAATGGTTACAGACTCAAATACAAAGGAGGACGTAACCATGAAGACAGAAGGGGTGGTTCAGGGAGCAGGACCAGCGAGCGAGGCCAAGTCGGATTCCAGGGCTCAACTGGCCCGGTACGTAGCGGAGCAACCGCGACACAGGCAGACGTTCGACAGAGTGATGAGGATTTTGGAGGTGGCCGGGCTGGCCCTTGTCGCCGGCTACCTGGCCTGGGCGATCTATGTGTCTATCAACTGGAGCGCGGCGCAGCAGATCGTGGCCGTATGGTTTGGATTCCCAGCTAGTGTCGCTGCCCTGTTGATCCTCGTTGGCCTGCACGCTGCCGGGCTGGGGGCATTCTTCCCTGTGATTGTGCCGGGCGGCCCGCAAGGGTTTGTCACAGGCTCCAAGGCCGTGGCCATGGGCCTGGGGTTCGCTATAACACTGCTGCTGGTCGGCGCCTTCTGGGGCGCGTTTGCCTGGGGCATCTGGACGACCAACTGGGCCATACTGGAGCCTCTCGCGCACCTGTTGGGGGTGACGGTTGGCATCGGGATCGTCGTTGCCGTCGTCTCGGATCTTTACAAGAAGCTGTTCCGGTCTCGATAGGCCAGGTGGCATGGGGTCTGGCGGATGCCTGCGAGGATCTGCCAGACCTGGAGCTGGTAGGAGACGAACAATGCAGCAGGTAGAGATTCGGGTGAAGGGGCAGATTGACGAGCGCTGGTCGGCATGGCTCGAAGGGTTGACGATCCAGTACGTTGAACCTGACGAAACGGTACTGACCGGTCCGGTGGCAGATCAGGCGGCGCTTTATGGCTTGATCGCCAAGCTGCGGGATCTGGGCTTGCCACTTGCGGCGGTGAATCCTGTCAAGGAGGTTTCCCATGAGCGAGCATGAGGATTCGAAGGATCTGAAGGCGCAACCGAGGCAGGAGCGAAAGGGTTGGCAAGGATGCCTCCTGGGGACAGGCATCGTTGCCGGTTCACTGACCCTATTCCTCTGCCTTCTCTTAGGCTTGAGCTGGGCCGGAGGAAACAGAGCGAGGGCTGAACTTGCAGCCAAGTACCCGCCCCCCGGCCAGATGGTGGACATGGGCGGCTACCGGCTGCACATCCATTGCCAGGGAGCAAAGGAGCCCGGCATCCCAACCGTGGTGCTGGAGGCTGGGGCCAGAGAGTTCTCCCTCGTGTGGGACCAGGTGCAGGGACAGGTGGCCCAGTTCGCGCTCGTCTGCGCCTACGATCGAGCCGGCATGGGGTGGAGCGAGCGCGGCTCGAACCCGCGGACGGCCCCATACGTCGCCGATGAGCTCGATGCCCTGTTGGCAGCGGCCGGTGTGGGACCGCCCTACGTCCTGGTCGGTCACTCTATGGGCGGGCTGTACGCGCGTTACTATACTCACGAGCATCCAGAACGGGTGGTGGGCATCGTCCTGGTGGATAGCGGGCACGAGGAGCGGAACTGGCGACTGCCGGAAACCCTGATGAGACTCGATGAGCAGATGAACCAGATCCTGCGCATCCTGCCGGTGGTGAGCGCGATGGGGATGACGGCTCGAGATCCGGACGGTTATCCAAGTCCATTCCTGCCTCCCCTGGCTCCGAGCACTGAGGAGAGGTACAAAGCGGTCGTGGCGATGAGCCCTCACTACGCTACGGCCATCGTCGAAGAGGGCGACGCCTTGGAGAAGAGCTACGCTGCGCTGCGCAATCTGCCGGACCGCAGCCTGGGCGACCTGCTCCTGATTGTGCTCTCGGCCGGCAAGTTCGAAGCCCTCCCGGAAGAACTGATCAGTGCCGAGGAACAGGTGCAAGCGAGGGCCATTGAGGCCGAGCTTCAGGCCGACCTGGTCTCGTTGTCGTCCAACGGCAGGCAGGTGATCGCCGAGGAAAGCGGCCACCACATTCAGTTAGAGCAGCCCGAGCTGGTGATCGAGGCCATCCGCGAGGTGGTCGAAGCGGCACAGGAGTTGGATTGATTTGCCGTGTCTCGCCTCAGTTGGCAAACGAGCTCCGGCCCAAGAACAATACGCCGCAGCCCCGTACCATGA
>JASFHU010000319.1:0-5712 GCA_050123055.1 Anaerolineae bacterium | reverse complement strand
TCATCCGTTCGCCGAAGGTCTCTGAGCGAGGCGATACCGGGCAGCGGTCAGGAGACCTCGCTCATCCGAGGGCCGACGGGCTTCGGTCAGGAGACCTCGCCCAACATTCTTAAAGGTGTCAAATCTCCGATTTGACAAACTCCCCCAGATCAGGTATGATGTAAGCGGTTGCAGCAAGCGCTTACGTTATATGTTTGCGCCAGGACACTGTGGCGAGGTTCCATGGCAGAACCGCTAACTCGGAGCCGGATCACCATGGCTGACGTGGCAAAACGTGCCGGCGTGTCAACGGCAACCGTCAGCCGCGTCTTGAGCGAGACTGCCCCCGTTGCTACAGAGACTGCGGATCGCGTCCGGGCCGCCATCGCCGAGCTAAGCTATCGCCCCCACCCTGCAGCCCAGGTACTTGCCGGTCGCCAGACCAAGACCCTGGGCTTGTTCCTTCCGGAGCTCAGCGGCAGCTACTTTGCCCCCATGCTGCGAGGCATCGAATCGGAGGCAAGACAGAATGGGATCAGCCTGCTGGTCTTTTCGAACGCCGAGAACGGTTCCATACCTGTCCCAACGTCCTATCCCCTGGGAGAACACAACACAATTGGATTGCTGGTGTTCACCGACAGCCTGCCCGATGCCGAATTGGCCCGGCTGCATGGGATGCACTTTCCTGTCGTGCTGATGCACCGGCCCAGCCCCGGCGATTTGGATATCCCCTGCGTGACGGTTGAAAACAAGGCCGGCGCCCGCAAGCTGGTCAACCATCTGATAGAGACGCACGGCTGCCGGCGGATCGCTTTTCTCAGGGGGCCGGAGGGGAACGAGGACTCGTACTGGCGAGAGATGGGGTATATACGTGCCCTCGAGTCCCACGGCATTGCCTTTGATCCGTCGCTGGTCACCGTCGGCGGGTTCAATGAAGCAGAAGCCCATGCGGCAGTAGCACTGTGGCTCGAACAAGGGATCGAGTTCGACGCAATCTTTGCCGGCGACGACGATGCCGCGACGGGCACCATCGGCGCTCTCCTGGAGGCCGGGAAACGTGTCCCGGCAGATGTGCTTGTCGGGGGCTTTGACGATGTCCCCCTTTCCCGCCACCTGAATCCGCCGCTTACTACCGTACGCTCGCCTATCGAGATGGTTGGGCGGGCAGCGGTCCGGCAGTTGCTCTGCCTCATCCGGCAGGAGCCGGTCGAGTCTACAGTCCTGTTGCCCACAGAACTCATCATCCGCCGCTCGTGTGGCTGTGGCTAGAAGGTGTCATCCGTTCGACTCCGGCACCGAGCCTGGGGAAGGATTGTCAAAGAGGGTTGCAGAGGAAAGGAGGTGCCCAGAGAAGAAGACTTGACCCTGAGGAAGATGTTGGGAACTGTTGAAAGACAGAACCAGCCAAGTGAGAGGAGGAAAACAATGAAGCGCGATTCTGTCAAACTGGTGATTAGCCTGCTTGTGCTCATGAGTATGCTGCTGGCCGCCTGTGGCGCTACCGCCGAACCGACCGCAGCTCCGCAGCCCACCGAAGCAGAACCGGCGGCGCCGCCGGCAGCCGAAACACCCGAAAAACTGCGGGTCTGGATCACCTGGGGCGATGATCCGGAACAGATCCAGGAGCTCTTTAACCGCTATACCGAGATCTCTGGGATCCCAGTTGAGGTAAACTCCCCAGTGGAAGACGAGAAGGTCGTGGCTGCCCTCTCTGGCTCCGAGCCGCCCGACGTTCTGGTTCTCGGTGGCCCCGAGCCTGTTTCGACCTGGGTCAACGAAGGATTGGTGGCCCCGCTGGACGACATTGCCACCGCGAACAACATAGACCTGGAGGACATCTATCCGGCGATGAGGGCTCAAGGGTTCCTCAATGGCAAGTACTATGCCCTGCCCTGGGGGACCGACACCTATGCGTTGTACTGGAACAAGGACCTGTTTGAAGAGGCCGGCCTGGATCCGGAAAAACCCCCCGAAACCATGTCCGAGTTCGCCGAGTATGCCGACAAGCTGACCAAAGTCGAGGCGGACGGCAGCATCAGCCAGATCGGCTTTGTGCCCAATTTCTCCTGGAGCCACCTGGAGCAATACGTCAGCATGTTCGGTGGGTACTTTGTCAGCGAGGATGGCACCCAGTTCTTGCTCGATTCCCAGCCCATGATCGATGCCCTGAAGTGGGAGCAAGAGTTCTACACCAAGTACAATCCTGAGGAGGTGATTCGCTTCACGTCATCACTAGGCGACTATGATGGGCCGGAGCACGGATTTGTTTCGGGCAAGGTGGCGATGATGCTGGATGGCGAGTGGTTCGTGGGCGACAACTTTATTGGGGCCTACAACCCGGATCTGTGGTACGGAATCGCGCCCCTGCCCTATCCCGACGACCACCCGGAGCGCGCGGGAACCAACCTGGTAGCCGGCACCGTGGCCCTCATCCCCAGTGGGGTCAAGAACCTCGAGGAGTCGGGCAAGCTCTTTGCCTGGATGATGTCGCCCGAGATCGTGGCCGATGAGATGGTCTTCAACTTTAACCTGCCCTCCAGCAAGACAGCCGCCCAAGATCCGCGCTTTGCCGAAAACGAAAAGTTTGTCAAGTTCATGGAGCTGGCGGCGGGTCCCAACACCAAACACCACATCTTTAATTCCGTCAGCGGCGAGATGTTCACCGAGCTCGAGCTGCTCGAGGAAGAAGTCCTGTACACAGGCGCCGATCCAGTACCTCTACTACAGGAAGCGCAGGAGAAACTGCAAACGATGCTTGACGACGCGCTCAATCAGTAGGGATTGTTCAGCGTGAGCATCCATACCTCCCTTCCCCCCGTCGCGGGGGGAAGGGAGGAACCATGTAGGTGGAGGCGCCGATGAGTGTTAAGCCGAAACCCAAGTCTCCCTCATCCTCTCGGCTACCGTGGCTGAGTTGGAGCCCCCTCACCCGTCGCCGTTTTGTCACAGGGATCCTCTTTATCTCTCCCTGGATCATCGGGTTCCTGGCTTTTACCCTGTACCCAATGCTCTCTTCCCTGTATACCAGCTTTACCATACATCACGTCCGAGCACCGTCGGAATGGATAGGCCTGGCCAACTATCGCGAGCTTGTTCAAGATGATCGTTTCTGGAAAGCGCTGAGGAATACCATCTACATGGTGGTGATCGCCGTCCCGGTCAACCTGATCTTCTCCTTCTTTTGTGCGGTCCTGCTCAACCTGAAATTACGCGGCCAGTCCATCTATCGGACCATCTATTTCCTGCCCTCCATCACACCCCTTGTGGCCACCAGCGTGCTCTGGCTCTGGATCTTTAACACCAACAACGGGATCTTGAACGCCGTCTTGGGGCTGTTTGGCATCCGTGGGCCAGCCTGGTTGAGCGACCCTGTCTGGGCCAAGCCAGCCTTGATCATCATGGGCCTGTGGGCGGTGGGAGGAACCATCGTCATCTACCTCGCCGGGCTGCAAGATGTGCCTGTCTCGCTCATGGAAGCCGCCGAGCTGGATGGGGCATCGTGGTGGCAGCGACTGCGGCACGTGACGATCCCCATGGTCTCACCGATCACACTATTCAACTTGATCCTGGGTGTGATCGCCATGTTCCAGTACTTCACCCAGGCCTACATATTGTCCCGGGGGGGGGGGATAGACCAGAACCTGGGTTCCCCACTGGATTCGACGCTCTTTTACAGCGTCTACCTGTACGACAAGGCCTTTAATAGATTGAACTTCGGCTATGCCTCGGCCATGGCCTGGGTCCTGTTTGTCATCATTTTGGTGTGTACCCTTCTCCTCATGCGCGTTTCGGAGCGTTGGACGTACTACGAGGATGTAGGGTAGGGCGATGGCTGAAACCACTCCTCAACGATCCAGCCAGCTTTTCTCGACATGGTACCGGCTGCGCAAGCCGGCGCAACGCCTCATGGGGCACGTCCTGATCTGGACCATCGGGCTCTTTTTCGTGGTTCCGGCCATCTGGATGCTCTTTACCTCGGTGAAAAGCGACAAGGATGTATTCCGCTTCCCACCCACCCTGTTGCCGCGCGACAACCTGCGGGTGATGGTCGATGGCCAGGAGCTACCGGTGTACAAGGTGCCCGTGGACGATGAGATCCGGGAGTTGGCCCTGGTCGAAGTCTCTGAAGGCAAGGGGACCTTCGTGGATCCGGACAACCCAGCCGACACCGTCCAGGTGCGCATGCGGCTGACCGAACCGGTTCTGACCGTCCGCTTCCAATGGCAAAACTTTGCTGATGCCATGACCCGTGGCTCGCGACCGGGGATGAACGTCAACTTTTGGACCTATCTCAGAAACACGACCGTCATCGCCGTCCTGGCCATCATCGGCACGCTTTTGTCCTGCGCGCCGGTGGCCTATGGCTTTGCCCGCATTCGCTGGCCGGGACGAGACCTCGTTTTTGTGTTGGTTTTGAGCACCATGATGCTCCCCTACCAGGTAACCATGATCCCACTGTTTCTCTTTTTCACCGAGACGTTGCGCTGGGGGGATACCATTCTGCCCATCGTCGTGCCGACTTTTTTTGCCAATGCCTTTGACATCTTTTTGCTGCGGCAGTTTTTCCGGAGCATTCCCGAGGACCTGATGGACGCGGCGCGCATCGACGGGGCGTCCGAGTTTCGGATTTTCACCAGTATCATCCTGCCCTTGTCCAAGCCGGTGTTGGCCACCATCACCATCTTTACCTTCTTGTGGGCATGGAACGACTTTCTCACACCCCTTCTTTACCTGAACCACCCCGAGAACTTTACCATGGCCTTGGGACTGCAGGACTTTCAGGGACAGCGCAACGTGGCCTGGAACCAACTGATGGCTGCCTCGGTGGTCTTTACGGTCCCGATCATCATCCTGTTCTTTTTCGCTCAGCGTTCCTTCATCGAAGGCATCAAGCTGACCGGGACAAAGGGCTAGACGCCCCCGGCCGAATCGATGGAGATCACCCTTTTCTCTTCCGCAAGAGGTTGTAACCATTTGAGCAAGTGAGCTGGTGAGGGTTCGTACAGGCGCAGACCCGTGCGGGTTCTGTCCCTTCAATAGACTGGAGGCAAGTTTTCCATGCAAACCGCGATGATGATCAGTCCCCACGCCGACGATGCCGCTGCATTCTGTGGGGCAACCCTGTCCAAGTTCGCCGACCAGGGCTGGCGCGTGATCCTGGTCCGCGTGACCGACGACTGCAAAGACTCGGTGGGGTTAACGCTGGAGGAAACCAGGCAGCGCAACACCGCCGAACTGCACGAGGCGGCCGGGATCATGGGCGTCTCAGAGGTTGTAGAACTGGGCTACGAGACGGATCGTCTGGCCGACGTGTCGGAAGTGGAGCTCCGAGAGCGTATCGTGTACCTGTTCCGCACGTACCGGCCGTACGCCGTCTTTACCTTTGACCCCTTTGGGTTGTACGAGGACAATATGGACCACGTCCGGGTAGCCCAGGCAGTCGCCGAAGCATTCTGGGTCTCGCGCTTTGACCTGCACCACCCGGAGCATTTTGCAGAGGGGCTGGAGCCCTTTGCCGTCTGCGAGCAGTGGTACTTTGGACGCGAACTGCCCGGAGCCAACCACGCCGAGGATGTTTCAGCGTACCTGGAGGCCAAGATCGAGGCCCTGTGCGCTCACCGGACGATGATGCGCAACACGATGAACCAGGTTCGCTTGCAGCTTCAGACCTGGGGGCGGCGTATGCCCTGGTTGGAGGCATCGATGGCAGAGGATGGCGACCTGGGCCCTTTG
>JASFHU010000318.1:0-5713 GCA_050123055.1 Anaerolineae bacterium | reverse complement strand
CTCCTGCCCGGGGGCCTTGTCCACGGGAATGCTCTCGCCGGTGATGGGGGCCTGGTTCACGGCCGATTCTCCGGTCAGCAGCAGGCCGTCCATGGGAATTCGCTCGCCGGGGCGGACCAGAATGCGGTCGCCAACGCGCAGCTCCTCCACCCGTACCTGTTCCTCCTGGTTGCCATGGAGTACTGTCGCCCGGCGAGGTGAGAGATCCATCAAGCTCCGGATGGCATTACGGGCGCGATCCATGGTATAGCCTTCCAGGGTGTTGCCCAGGGAAAAGAGGAACATGGCCACTGCACCCTCAGCCCACTCGCCGACAAAGACGGCACCCACCGCGGCGATGGTCATCAGGGCGTTCATGTCGAGGGAGTGGGCTGTGCGGAGCGCTGCCCACCCTGAACGGGCAATATAGTACCCGCCGACGATGATGGCTGCAACATAGACCGCGGCGACCGCCGCTTCGGGCAGGCCAAAAAGGCTCATTGCAACGGCCAGAGCGATGAGCAGCCCAGAGACGACGGTGGTCAGGTCGCGACGTCGCCGCCACAGCCGCTGGCGCCAGCCGGTGGGTTCCGCCTCCGCACCCCATCCTGCCTCAGCTACCACAGAGTAGCCCATGCTCTGTGCCACCTGCTCTATGCTACCTTGTACCTCCCTGCCATCCTCGGGCGTGAGCCGGAGACGGGCCAGCGCAAAGTCGACACTGACCTCGGCGATGCCGGGCGTGTTG
This sequence comes from Anaerolineae bacterium, assembly GCA_050123055.1. Lineage (GTDB taxonomy): Bacteria > Chloroflexota > Anaerolineae > JAAYZQ01 > JAAYZQ01 > JASFHU01. Next base: position 4,986 of record JASFHU010000318.1, on the reverse strand, counting down.
CGCAGTGCCTCCTCCAGGTGCAGGGCGCAGTCGGCACAGTCCATGCCGTCCACCTGAAAGACCATCTCAGGGGCCGACTCGCCCCGGCCATCGAACTCAGCAGGTTCCTGTACGTCATAGCCGAGGGCCCGGACACGGGACAGGATGGCTGAACGGGCCACCCGGTCAGCGTCGTACTCGACGGCCATGGTGCTGGCCGCAAAGTTGGCCGAGACCCAGAGTACACCTGCCAGTCGCTCGATACCGTTCTCCAGGGTCCGGGCGCAGTCGGCACAATCCAGTCCGGTGACCGATAGTGTCTCGTGGCGGTACCGCCACTCGAGGTGGGCGCCTTCTTCGACGGCCAGTGCCCGCACGTAATCGACGGTCACCAGGTTGGGATCGTAGTGAATGCAGATGTGGGGGGGCTCGTGCTCCTGCTCCAGGTGGGCTACCTCAATCCCCCGATAGTCTTGAATCCGTTTTTGGAGACGCTCCAGGCAGGGCTCGCAGCCGTTGCCCTGGGGCAACAGTAGGCTAATCTCGATCTTGGTCTCTTTGCTCAAAGAATGTGCTCCGATGTAGCGTCGATGATAGGCGGACTTCTATTCATGGGCCACGTGGTCCAGCCCACGCCGGTAGAGATCGGCCACGTGCTCATCGTCCAGGGTGTAAAAGATCTGCCGGCCTTCCCGGTGCCTGCGGACCAGGTGCAGGTCGCGCAGGGTGCGGAGTTGGTGCGACACGGCCGATTGGCTCATGCCCAGGGCTGCCGCCAGATCGCAGACGCACAGCTCGGCGTCGGCCAACAGCGAGACGATGCGTACCCGTGTCGGATCGCTGAGCGCTCTAAAGGTCTCGGCCAGGCTGGTGGCCGTCGCGTCGTCCAGCAGGTGGGGCAATGCCTCCTGCACGCGCTTTTCGTGGATATAGGTTTCGGCGCAGTGTTCGTCGCTCACAGGCACCATCTGATATATGAATAATTGCTCATATATGGAAATATAGCATGGATTTCGGAATCTGTCAAGTGATTCATCGTGCCGGTCAAAATCGACCGGCGACTGCGCCTTCGAGGATGGCGAACCGGCCGGTGCCGCAATCGATCTCGGCTTGCACGCCGTAGGGCAATACGAACATGGGGTCGGTGTGGCCGAAATCCATGCCGCTGATCACCGGCAAGTCGGTGAGCCCCTCCTCCTGGGCGACGACCTCCAGGATGGCCTGGTCGTATTCTTTAAATTGCGCGGGCGGGACCTCGCCTCCGGGTCGCCCGAAGAGGATGCCGGACAGCCTCTCAAGGATGCCCATGGCTGCATAGGAGCGAAGACCCCGCAATACCTCAGTCGGAGATGGGGCTTCTTCCGACGTCTCCAGGAACAGGATGGCATTCTGCCAGAGAGCCGGCTCCGGCCAATAATCGGTGCCCCGCAGCCAGTCCAGAACCTCAAAGCAGCCGCCGACCAGATGCCCACGCCGGACGCCCGCTCCCTGGAGCACCTTCCATCCCTGGCTCCGATTGAGCTTGCGGCGACGGGACTGATTCTCAGGCTCTGCCCAGTCGAGGACCTCGACGGTCCATCCATCGCTATTGGGCGCGATCTCTCCGATGGGGTCCGAGGAAAACAGCGTCTTGCGCACCGAATTCACCATATAGGGGAACAGGCCGCCATTCTCGCCAAAGCCAGCCATAATAGATGGGCCATAAAAGGAGACCAACCCTGCCCTGAGGCAGGCCAGGTGGCTGATGGTGGTGTCGGAATACCCCAGGAAGACCTTGGGGTTTGAGCAAATGGTATCCAGGTCCAGATAGGGCAGGATCCGGATCGAGTCGTCTCCGCCAATAGTCGAGATGATGGCCTTAATGGATGGATCGGCAAAGGCCCGCATCAAATCGTCTGCCCTTGCCTGGGGATGGTCTGCCAGCCAACCAGCCTCGCGCAAGGTATGAGGCATCTCTACAACCACCAGGCCGAATTCGTCTTGCAGTTGCCGTTTTCCGGCCGCATAGCGGTGGGGGAATGTACCCGGCCCTCCCCAGGACAGGGAGACGGTGGCTACCTTATCCCCTGGTTGTAGCTTTGGCGGTTTGACCAATTCGCCGTACATAGTTCGTTCCCTCTCTGTTCCGCTCGGTTCCGGCTTTCTGATAGAAAAAGCCGCCACACAGGTGGCGGCTTGCTCGTGCCGTCGATTGCTCAGCGCTCGAAAAGCGCTTCAAAGTCCCCCTCAAAATGGTGCAAGAGGGTGTGTATGTCCAGCACATCGTCGGCCGTGATCGCTGGCCACTGGGCTGCCGTCTCTGCCTCTTCAGGCGTCAGGTCGGTCGCGGGCTCGGGCTCGGCATCCAGGCGCATAAAGATGACCACCTGCACCGGTTCGTCGCAATGGCGGCAGCGGGTGCTGAGGACCCACATATCCTGCCAGTTGTGGATCAGCGTGAAATCCTGGCGGTCGTAGAGCCGCCCGCACTCTACGCAGCGGAGCTGAGCGACCAGCTTGAGGACCAGCCGGCGCTTGTCGCCCTCGCTCAAGGGGCCCGGTTCCTTCATCCAACCATGTTCCATGCTTGATACGTTACCTTGGCTCTATTCTTCGCGCTCGATGACGACGGTGACCTTGGCCTCGGCCCCGGGTGCCAGGCGGACGGTGATGGCGTGGGTGCCCAACTCTTTGAGCGGCTCCTCCATCTCGATCTTGCGCCGGTCGACCTCCTGGCCGATTTTTTCTTCCAGCGCTTCGGCAATGTTCACATTGGTAATCGAGCCATACAGACGATCTGTCTCACCGGCCCGAGCCTGGAAGGTCACAGAGACTCCGTCCAGGGTCTGGGCCAGGGCCTGGGCTTCACTCAGTTCCTTGGCCTGGCGGCGAGAAGCAGCCTTCCGCTGTTTCTCTGCCTGTTTGATCGCCCCGGGCGTGGCCCGCACAGCCATCCCCCGGGGAACAAGATAATTGCGGGCGTAGCCATCGGCGACCCTTTTGATCTCGCCTGCCTCGCCCAAATCTACGACATCCTTTAGTAACAAGACTTCCATGCTCAGAACTCCTCTGTATCAGGTCAGAAATTAGGCCCGCGCATTATACCTCAAAATCCACAGGACGGCAAGCGACGGTCAGGGGTAAGGATGAATGGAGCTGGGCGGACGGGGTCAAGGCTGACGTTGGTGGGGAGAGGACGGAGAGAGCAGGGCTCTGAGCCGGTAGCGGGCCTTGCTCGCCGCCCTCCTGACCGGAGGGAGGCGCAACAGGAGCAGGGTAGCCAGGATGGCGCCGTATTGCAGTGGGACGAGGATATCCTTGACCAGCCACACATAGTGGATCACAGCCAGGATGCCGGCCAGATAGGCCAGGCGGTGCAGGCGCTTCCAGTTCCTGCCCAGCCGCTTCTGCCATCTCCGGGTCGAGGTGACGGCCAGGATCAGCATTAGTAATCCCGCGGCAAAGCCGGCCACTACGTAGCGCTGTTCAAAGATAGCCTGCCACAGCAACTCGAGGTCGAGGCCATAGTCCAGCCACACAAAGGTGGCAAAGTGCAGGCTGGCATAGAGAAAGGCGTACAGTCCCAGTGGGCGACGCACCCGCAGCGCCTGTTTGAAGCCAAAGAGTGTGTTGAGCGGAGTGCAGGCCAGCGAAAGCACCAGCAGGACCAGGGCTGTCCTGCCGGTGAGCGTTGTGATCTCGCGGACCGGGTCGATGAGGAAGAGGCCCTGCGTGTACTGCCAGATGATCCAGGCCAGCGGCACCAGCGCCGCAACGTGGACCAGGATCCGCAACCACTGCTTTCTGAGCTTGCCTAGTAGTACCATTCCCGCTTTTCTGGACCGGGATAGAGGTGCGCTACCTCATCGGCGTACCCGTTGAACAGCAGCGTCCGCATGCGGCCTGCTTCACCGATCCGGCGTTCGGTGGCCTGGGACCATCGGGGATGGTCAAACCTGGGATTGACGTTGGCATAGAAACCATACTCCCGGGGTGCGGCTGCCATCCACAGCGAGGTGGGCATCTCTTCTACCAGGTCGATCTTGACGATCGACTTTATGCTCTTGAAGCCATATTTCCAGGGGACGACCAGCCGCACCGGGGCGCCGTTCTGCGCTGGCAACGGCTTCCCGTAGAGACCGGTGGCCAGGATGGCCAGGTCGTGCAGGGCCTCGTCGACGCGGAGCCCCTCGACGTAGGGCCAGTCGTAGAAGGGGCTCTTCAGGCCGGGCATCTGCTCTGGATCGTAGAGAGTCTCAAAGCGCACGTATTGGGCCTTGGACATCGGCTCGACCTCGTCGAGCAGCCGGGCCAGGGGAAAGCCGACCCAGGGGATGACCATGGACCATGCCTCCACACAGCGCAGGCGATAGATTCGCTCCTCCTGTGTGAACTTGAGCAGGTCGTCGAGGTCAAAGGTCTTGGGTTTGTGGACCAGCCCCCCAACCTCCACCGCCCAGGGGGACGTCTTAAAGTCCTTCGCCTGGCGGGCTACGTCTTCCTTGCGGGTGGTGAACTCGTAGTAGTTGCAATAGTTGGTGATTGCCTCGTAGGTCGTCAGGTCTGCCCCCCGCTCGTCGCTGGTGCCGCTCAGCGGCGGGAACCCACCAGCGACGGGACTGGCCGTCGCCTCGACCACCTCGGCCACCTCGGCTGTGGGTGGGGGTTTGGTGGGGTCTTGGACGCCACAGGCGGCCAGGATGAAGGAGCCGGCCACCAACGCCCCCACGCCTTTCATAAACCTGCGCCGGGACAGATAGACCTGCTCCGGCGTGATCTCTGATGGATTGATCTTGACCATGTTGTCTCCTTGTTTCCATCTAGGGCCTTTGGGCGCTGGTGGCCGTGCAGCTAGTCGACGCACCAACGCCCAACGGCCAGAGTGTTTGAGTACCGACTTGGATGGTAGCCCAGAGCGCTAACGAATGTGCTACCATTTTCTTAAAGAATCCTTACGGGCTGTCCTCCGCGGGCAAGATGCCGTCGGGCTGGAGCCAGGAGGCCTGGTTTATCGATCGGGGCAGGGTG
>JASFHU010000317.1:0-5733 GCA_050123055.1 Anaerolineae bacterium | reverse complement strand
GGCCATGATTGCCCACCCGCCGGCCACCCCGTTGGCCGACACCACCCAGGCCGCGGCCGACGCCTATTTCAGCGGCGGCACCAAGAACATCTCTGCCGCTGACCTGTACGACAACCTGAACGACGGCGACACCAGCAACGACCCCACCATCATCAGTGTACGCAGCCAGGAAGACTATAACAAGGGCCATATCCCCGGCGCCCTATGGTTGGACGTCAAGACCATGTTCGGCCAGGACGGCCTGGTCGCCGTGGACCCCAACCGGCCGGTCGTCGTTTACTGCTATACCGGCCAGACGGCCAGCCAGGTCACGTCGGCCCTGAATATGCTGGGCTACGACGCTTCGAACATGCTCTTTGGCATGCAGGCCTGGACGATGGACGATGACGTGCGGGTCAGATCCTTCAACGCCGACACCCACTCCTTCGGCTACCCCTACGAAGGCAGTGCGGCCGCAGGCGCCGAAGAAACCGCTGCCGAAACCGCCGCGCCCGAGACCACGCCCGAGACCGGCGGCGTGCCCGTCCCGGTCGAGGGGCTCCTGGTTGGCTTTGGCGCGCTGACCGCGGCAACAGGCCTGTACCTGCGCCGGCGCAAGGCTGCCTAGTTTGTCCAATACAAGCTGGTGGACGGAGCGCTCCGTCCACCAGCCTTTTCCACTGTAGATTCTGCTTCTGCAAAGAAGCTGATCAAAAAACCCATTAGGAGGAACGATTCAATGAAGAAGCTTGCACTGTTGAACCTGGTCTTGGTGCTCAGCTTGCTGCTGGGGACCGCCGCATTGGCCCAGGATGGCGACTTTGGCGTCATCCAGCGAACGGCTGAGGCGCAATTGGACGGCTGGAGTCCGGTGATTTCGGCCGACGCCCTGTACGAGAACCTGAACGATGGCGACGACAGCAACAACCCGTTTATCGTCAGCGTTCGCGCGCCCGACGCCTACGAGTTGGGCCACATTCCCGGCGCGATCAACATCCCCTGGAAGACGATCGCCAAGCCGGAGAGCCTGGCCAAGCTGCCCACCGACCAGCCGATCGTGGTCTATTGCTACACCGGCCACACCGGCCAGATTTCCGCCACCGTGCTGCGCATGCTGGGCTACGACGTCCAGAACCTCAAGTTCGGCATGATGGGCTGGACCCTGAACGATGAGGTGCTGAGCACCACGCGCTACGACCCTGCAACCTCGCCCGACTACCCCCTAGAGACCGAGCCCAACGAGGCCACTGAGACCTACGATTACCCTGTGGTGAACACCGGCGAGTCCGACGCGCAAGAGATCGTCCGGGCTGCTGCTGATGCGTGGCTGAACTCCGAAGACAGCACGCCGATCGTCTCGGCCGACTCGGTGTTCGAGAACCTGAGCGATGGCGACGACAGCAACAACCCGGTGATCCTCAGCGTTCGCGCGCCCGACGCCTACGCCCTGGGCCACGTCCCCGGCGCCATCAACATTCCCTGGAGCCAGATCGCCAGCCCCGAGAACCTGGCCAAGCTGCCGGCCGACCAGCCGATCCTGGCCTATTGCTACACCGGCCACACCGGCCAGGTCGCGACCACGGTCCTGGGCCTGCTGGGCTACGACGTATCCAACATGAAGTACGGCATGATGGGCTGGACCCAGGACGACGAAGTGCTAGCCACCGCCCGCTACGACCCCGCGACCGCACCCGACTACCCGGTTGAGGGCACGGCGGTTGCCGCCGCGGCCGAAGAGACCGCGGCCGAAGAGGCGACCCCCGTACAGCTGCCCGAGACCGGCGGCATGCCCATCCCCGTTGAGGGGCTCGTGATGGGCTTGGGCGCGCTGACGGCGGCGGCAGGCCTCTATCTGCGCCGGCGCAACGCGGCGTAGACCCTGTAGACCCTAGGCAATTCGGGTGGGCGCAGTGCCAAACTGCGCCTGCCCATTTGCCTGTTTTCTGCCTGCGGCGACCCCAATTGTGCAAACGTCCATTTTGTGGTATGATTAGCCGACAGCATTGCTGCTGAATACGTAGGGAGAAAAGCCTATGAGCAAAACAAAGATGTTTTTGACGAGGCGCACAGGAGTGGCGATGCTCCTGGGACTGCTACTATTGCTGGCCCTGGTCCTGGCCGGGTGCGGTGGCGAGCCGACGTCCGCGCCGACCGAGCCCCCAGAGCCGACCGAGGTCGCGGCGGCAACCGTACCGCCCACGGAGGCACCGACGGAACCGCCGCCACCCACCGACGTTCCCACCGAGGAACCGACCCTCGAGCCGACGGAGGAACCCACAGAAGCTCCGACGGAACCGCCGCCCACGGCGACGCCGACCGAGGAACCCACCCCCGAACCGGTAGACGACTCGGGCTGCATCACCTGCCACACCGACGAGGAAACCCTCAAGGCGCTGGCCGTAGAGCCTGAAGCGGCCGAGTCGCTCTCTGAAGGCGAGGGCTGAGGAGGCTCTGTGCCTCCGTTGGAGGCATGGGAGAAGGTCTTTATCAGCGACGAGACCTTTGTTGAATCGATCCACGGCCAGATGGGCTGCATCACCTGCCACGGCGGCGTCAGCGGCGCCCAGGACATGGAAGCCCACGAAGGCGTGATCACCGATCCCGATTCTGTCGAGGCCTGCGGAACCTGCCACAACGAGACGGTCATGGCCGACCAGAACAGCCTGCATTCCAACCTGACCGGCTACATGAACGTGCTTGCGGCTCGCTCCACCGAGGACAAGATTCCCCAGCTCGAGGAGATGAGTGCCAACCACTGCGACAACTGCCACACGAGCTGCGGCCAGTGTCACGTGAGCATTCCGACCAACCTGGGCGGCGGCCTGGTGGCGGGACACGAGTTCAAAGAGATCCCGCCCATGAACCTGACCTGCACCGGCTGTCACGGCAGCCGCATCAACGACGAGTACAAGGGCAAGAACGAGGGCGTCAAGCCCGATGTGCACTGGATCAAGGGTGGCATGCCCTGCTTTGACTGCCACTCGGCCGACGAGATGCACGGCAAGCTGGGCGAGGCTGACCACCGCTACGATGGACCGCCGACGCCCGGCTGCCAGGACGGTGGTTGCCACGACACGGTCGCGCCCGGCGACGGCATCGCCAACCACACCGAGGGGCACTTTGAGGCGCTGAGTTGCCAGGTGTGTCACTCGACCACCTACAAGAACTGCTATAGCTGCCACGTGGGCCAGGAGGAGGGCACCGCCTTCTTCAAGATCGAGCCATCGGTGATGGCCTTCAAGATCGGGCGCAACCCGCTGCAGAGCGAGGACCGTCCCTGGACCTACGTCCCGCTGCGGCACGTGCCCATCGACGCCGAAGCCTTCGCCTACTATGGTGAGGACCTGTTGCCCAACTTTGACGCGCTGCCGACCTGGAAGTATGCCACGCCACACAACATCCAGCGCAACACGCCCCAGACTGAGACCTGCGATGCCTGTCACGGCAACGCCGAGCTCTTTTTGACGGCCGACGACGTGCTGCCGGAGGAGTTGGAAGCCAACAAAGACGTCATCGTCGAAGAGGTCCCGTCCTTTGGCGGAAACTAGACGTGCCAGATGAGCGCATGCTGATTGCCCCCGGCAAAGGAATGCCGGGGGCAATCACTTTGCACAAGCCTGTGGCAGAGGCCGTGTCCGCGTAGATCTGTTTGCAGACACGCCTGAACCTGGCCTTGCCACCTTTGACACCCATCGACTGTTAGAGTATAATGCCTCGCAGAAGTTGTGCAAGATTGCACGATGACACGAGGAGGTGTATGTGACTGAAGCAACAGAGAATACTGTTCCAGAGCTGGACAGTGCCCCAGGGACGGAGCCCTCGCCAGAGATAGCGGCCGGCCCAGAGCCAGTTCCTGCCCCAGAGCAGGATGCAGAACCAAAGAAAGCCAAGAGGGGACGCCGCAGGATACCCTTCAAGTACGTCTTGGGGATCGGGATCGCCTTCATTGTGGGCTTTATCATCTTTGGCGTGATCGCCATCCAGGTGTGGGAGTACTCGAATAGCGTCGAGTTCTGCGCCAACGCCTGCCACGACGTACACCCCGAAGAGATTGAGGCCTTCCATGACTCATACCACGCCAATATCAAATGCACCGAATGCCACATGGGCCGGGTGGGCACGATCAGCAGCATCCTGCTGAAGGCCGGTCACTTCCGCCACCTGCCGGAGGTGATCTTTGACGCCTACGACCGCCCCCTGGAATCGGAGTCGATGCGCCCGGCCAACGAGTCGTGCGAACTGTGCCACTGGCCACCGGCTTTTCACGGCGATACGGTTCGCACGATCACGCGCTTTGAGCCGGACGAAGAGAATACCCAGAAGGATACCTACCTGATCCTAAAGACCGGGGCCGGCACCCGCGAGGAAGGACTGGGCTACGGCATCCACTGGCACATCACCAACCCGGTCGAGTATATCGCCACCGACGAACACAAGCAAGAGATCCCCTGGGTGCGGACCACGCTGCCCGACGGCCGGACGGTCGAGTACAACGATGTGACCAATCCCCTGTCGCCGGAAGAGATCGAAGAGGCGGAGAAAAAGGTGATGGATTGCGTGGACTGCCACAACCGGGTGGGGCACCCCTTCCCTCCTCCAGGTGAGCTGATCCACGATGCGATGGCCGAGGGCAGGCTGAGCAGCGATCTACCCTATGCCAAGAAATACATGCTCGATCTGCTCAAGACCGAGTTCAACAGCCAGGAGGAGGCCCTGGAAGCTGTTGCCAACCTGAGGGACGAGTATGAGCAGACACATCCAGAAGCCGCTGCCGCCTATCCTGATGAGATCGAAGAAGCACAGCGAGTGGCGGAGGAACTCGTCGGCCGGCTCGTCTTTGAGGAGCCAGGCGTGACCTGGGAGGATTTTCCCGACCAGAACAAGCACAAGGATTTTGCCGGCTGTTTCCGCTGCCACAACGGCAAGCACTTGAGCGACGACGGCGAGTCGATCCGCCTGCATTGTAACATCTGCCACAGCATCCCCGAGACTGTGGGCGAGGGCGATCGCCCGCCGCAAATGCCGCTGGCCTACATCCAGGAACCGGACTCGCACCTGGAGAGCAACTTTGTCGCCGATCACCGCTTCCAGGCCGACGAAAGCTGCGAGGCGTGCCACGGCGAAAATCAGTTCGGCGCCGATGATTCCAGTTTCTGCGCCAACTCGGCCTGCCACGGCCGGGCCTGGCCCGAGGTGGAGCTCGATGCCGCCTTCCCGCACCCCATCGAGTTGGAGGGCAAACACGCCGAGGCCTGGTGCCACGATTGCCACAACGGCGATCCCCAGCCCGAGTACGTCTGCAGCAACTGCCACGAGCCCCCGCCGGCCCACTTTGGGGACCAGTGTGAGGATTGCCACACGCCGGCCGGGTTCGAGGGGGCGGACATGGGAGACTTCCAGCATCCGGTAGCCCTCGAGGGCGCCCACGCCAGCGCCGACTGTGCCGACTGCCACGTGGAGGGCCAGGAGCTCACCGCCGATTGCTCTGGCTGCCACGAGCCGCCGCCAGACCACTTTGGTCCTGACTGCGAGGATTGCCACACGCCAACAAGTTTCCAGGATGCCAGCTTGCCGGCCGAGATGCACCCAGTCGAGCTGGTCGGGGCGCACCAGGAAGCATCCTGCGATGACTGCCATATCGAGGGGCAGGAGACACCAGCCTACGTCTGCAGCGACTGCCACGAAGCTCCTGAGGATCACCTGGCGGGTGAGTGCGACGCCTGCCACGCGCCCACGGGATTTGAGGAATCGGCG
>JASFHU010000316.1:0-5734 GCA_050123055.1 Anaerolineae bacterium | reverse complement strand
CGCAGCCAAGATCGCCAGGGTGAATCCTATTCGCCAAGCCAGGTCTCGCATTTGCCCTCCATGCCAGGTATAAGCACAGGATAGCACAGCCGGGTTCCAGTTGCCTGACGCTTTGCCAGCGCCAAGGCAACGAGCGCCCCCAGGCCCTTAATGGAGGCGGGCAGCGGGTGGCGGCGCTTGACAATCGTACTTGTGGCTTGACTAGCAGCGCCTCGAATTTGCAAAAAATAGATTCTATGCTATAATTATGTCGGTATCCAGTACGTCATGGCGGCAAGCTATTTCCTGGCGCGCAACAACCCCTTGCTGACAAGGACCTTCTGAACGATTTTCTCAAGGAAGCAAGCCCAAGGTGTCAGATCAGTAGGAGGGCTGCACCAGATCGCTGCCTGCGGTAGACTAGATCCACATCACAGTTTTCCGTGTCACACTTTTGTCACTTTTTGTTTGTCGACTTGACTGTCCGAATAATCTGTGCTATAATGATCGAGCTGGTGAGATGTTGCGACTACCTCACTGCACTCAGCCACCTTGGATATGCTCCTGGCCAACTCTAAAATAGTTAGTGGTCGTTCTGCGGGGAGAGCGGCGATCCGATTTCTTGTGCCGGAAACAGAACTTGAACTGCACGATTACCGAAAGCCGGTCCGTCCGCGCAGCGAACCCTAGTTCCCTGAATGTCAACTATTGATGTCTGGAGAGAAAAGTGAATATTGTTGAACTAGAAATCAAAACCCTGAGCGAACTGCAGGACATGGCTCGTGAGTTGGATATCTCCGGCTACAGCCGCCTGAAAAAGCACGACCTGATGATGCGCCTGTTGCAGGCCCAGGCCGAAGGCCAGGGGCTCCTGTTCGGTGGGGGCATCCTGGACATTGTCGCCGACGGCATCGGTTTCCTGCGCTCTGGTGACCTGCTCCCCAGTTCGGACGACATCTATGTGTCCCAGTCGCAGATCAGGCGCTTTGGTTTGCGGGCCGGTGACACCGTGATCGGCCAGGTCCGGCCACCCAAAGAGAGCGAAAAGTACTTTGGGTTGTTGCGCGTCGAGGCGGTAAACAATGTGGACCCGGAGAAGGCAAAGCGACGGCCCTGGTTCGACCGGCTGACCCCTATCTTTCCGCGGGAGCAGCTTTTACTCGAGTCGGGGCAGTTTCCGTTATCTACACGCCTGCTCGACATGCTGGCGCCCATCGGCCGGGGGCAGCGCGGCCTGATCGTCTCACCACCCAAAGCGGGCAAGACGACCATCCTCAAACAGATCGCTAATGGGGTGACCTCGAATCACAACGACCTGCACCTCATGGTCGTGCTCATTGGGGAGCGACCCGAGGAGGTGACCGACATGGCCCGCTCGGTGGAGGCCGAGGTCATGGCTGCCACCTTTGATGAGCCGGTGCAACACCATGTCCGCGTCGCCGAAATGGCCTTGGAGCGGGCCAAGCGACTGGTCGAAATCGGCCAGGATGTCGTCATTCTGGCAGACTCGATCACGCGCCTGGCACGGGCCTACAACCTGGTCGTGCCGCCAAGCGGGCGCACCCTGTCGGGTGGTATCGACCCGGCAGCCCTCTATCCGCCCAAACGGTTCTTTGGCGCGGCGCGTAACATCGAGGAGGGCGGCAGCCTGACCATCATCGCCACCTGTCTCGTGGATACCGGTAGCCGGATGGACGACGTCATCTATGAGGAGTTCAAAGGCACCGGTAACATGGAGATGCATCTGAACCGCAAGCTGGCCGACCGGCGCCTATTCCCAGCTATTGACATCGAGCGCTCCAGCACACGGCGCGAGGAATTGCTCCTGAGCAAGGACACGCTCACCCGCGTGTGGACCTTGCGGCGCATGATCGACGCCTTGGGTGGTGGGGCCGATGCCGTGGAACCGGTATTGCAGCGCCTGGGCAAGACCCGGAGCAATGCCGAGTTCTTGTCAACCCTGAATCGCGGCGTTTAGCAGCCGTTCGTTTCGAGTCATCTGTTCTACCCCCTCGGGGTTCGAATGCGACCCAAGAACAGGCAATCTGCTGTCGCCAGCCGACGGCCGGGCTGGTGAGGCTGGTTCAGGCCCGCTGACGCCATGAATCGCCCCTGGGACACGATTTGGAGGCCGGCTCGTTCTGTGGTATAATCAGCGCATCCTAGGGAGAAACGGCTCGCCGCGCTTTCTTTGGAGTGATTTTATGATCGAGTCGCAAACCGAGTTCCCTGTGCAGGAACGCGGACCTGCGGCAATCTGGGCCAAAGGCCGCCGGATGGTGGCCTCCATCGTGGAGCGGTTCAGAGAGCAGGATCTAGACCAGCCAGGGACTAGGGGGGCGCAGTACTTGAGAGATCTCGGATCTCTTGTCAGCAGTGGAGCAAGACAGTCTCACCTGGGGACCAAGATACCCCAGTTGTTCCAGTGGATCGGTGCGGGCGTTGGAGACGGCCCCCTGCTCAGTCGCTATGCCCTACATCTGGTCGTCGTCCTCCTGGCCGTCGGCGTGGTGTCCATCAGTCAGGTATCCATCCCAGAGGTGGACCTGCTCCTGCCCACACCCACGCCAGCACCTGACCTGGGCGAGCACAGCGTGACGGCACCGCCGACCAATCGGGGTGTGAACCGCCTTGCCAGCAACAACAATGTCCTGTTCCCGGCGCCTGTACCGCATACCACCATCTCTGAACGCGATCGGATGGAGATCATCACCTACACCGTCCAAGCCAACGACAACATCTGGGCCATCGCTCAGGGCTTTGGACTAAAGGCCGAGACGGTCGTGTGGGCCAATCCCAGCATAGAAAAGTCACCGGACCTGCTCCGAGTAGGACAGCAGGTGCTCGTCCCGCCTGTGGATGGCATCTACTATAGCGTCAAGGCTGGCGACACGCTGGACAAGCTAGCCAAGACCTATCAAACGTCCGTCGACAGAATCGTTGCCTTTGAACCGAACGCGCTGGAAGAGCCCTACGCACTGACCCCGGGTCAGATGATCATGCTCGTCGACGGCCGGAAAAAGGTGGTGCCCTCCAATTACTACCCCATGACCAGGGTCGGCAGGGCCCCGGCGGGCGCGCCCACCGGCTCGGGTCGCTTTGCCTGGCCCACCCAGGGCATCCTCTCCCAACGCTTTTGGAGCGGTCACCTGGGGATCGATATTGCCAACCGTACCGGCATACCGGTCCGTGCGGCTGACGATGGTTACGTGGTGATGGCCGGGCGGGACACCTGGGGGTATGGCAACCAGGTGGTTATCGACCATGGCAACGGCTACTGGACCCGCTACGCTCACCTGAACAAGATCGGGGTCAAAGCGGGCGACGTGGTGAAGAAGCAGCAACAGATCGGAACCATGGGCAGCACCGGTCGTTCCACAGGACCCCATCTGCATTTTGAGGTGATTCAGGGTGGGGTAAGGCGCAACCCGCAGGGCTTCTTACCCTAGGCTTCCACAGCAAAGAGAACGGGCGCGAGACGAGGTCTCGCGCCCGTTTTGGCGTCTACTCACCTGGAACGGGTCAGTGCTTTGTGTGGAATGCCTTAGACCCAGCCCCGCAGCTTCATCGCCTCGGCCACACGGGCAACCGACACGATGTAGGCTCCCAAACGGTTGTGGATGCCATAGCTCTGCGCGGCCTTGTGCACCGCATGGAAGGCGGCTGTCATCTTTTTGTCAAGCCGGTCGTGGACTTCGTCTTCCTCCCAGTAAAAGTCGTAGGCGTTCTGAACCTGCTCAAAGTAGGAGACGGTCACGCCGCCGGCGTTGCAAAGAAAGTCGGGGATAACATAGACCCCGCGCTCGTGCAGGATCACATCTGCTTCGGGTGTGGTGGGGCCGTTGGCCAGCTCGGCGACGATCTTGGCCTGGATCTTGTCCGCGTTCCAGGCGCCAATCTGGTTCTCCAACGCCGCCGGGACGAGGATATCCACGTCCAGCTCCAGTAGCTCCTCGTTGCTGAGCGTCTTTGTACCTTCGCAGCACTGGTACGTGGCGACCGTGCCTTCTTGCTGCTTCCATTCCATCACCTTGTCAAAGTCCAGGCCGTGATCATCATAGATGCCACCCCTGGAGTCGGAGACGGCCACCACCTTGGCGCCGAACATTTCTACGACCAGTTGATGGGCAAACTGGCCAGCGTTTCCGTAGCCCTGCACGGCAACCGTGGCCTTGCTCAGATCGATGCCCAGGAGATCGGCTGCTTCGCGGATGGTGTACATGCCGCCTCGCGCCGTCGCGTCGCCGCGGCCGGCCGAGCCCCCCAGCGGGAGCGGCTTGCCGGTGATCACGCCCGGCACGTTGTAGCCGCGCATCACGCTGTATTCGTCCATCATCCAGGCCATGATCTGGGGCGTGGTGTAGACATCGGGCGCGGGAACGTCGGTCTCTTCGCTGATATAGTGACCAATGGCCCGTATGTATGCCCGGCTGAGGCGCTCCAGCTCACCCATGGACAGTTCCTTTGGGTTGCAGATGATGCCGCCCTTGCCGCCACCCAGCGGGATGTCTACCACGGCCGTCTTCCAGGTCATCCAGGCCGCCAGGGCACGAACGGTGTCGATGGTCTCGTCGGGGTGGAAGCGGAGGCCACCCTTTGTCGGGCCGCGGGAGTCGTTGTATTGGACGCGGAAACCGTGGAAGACTTGGACGCTACCATCGTCCATGCGGACGGGCAGCGTCACATGAAACTCGCGTAGGGGCCAGCGTAAAAGCTCGTGGACCGCTGGCTCCAGGTCCATGATCTCGGCTGCTTCGGCCAACTGCGCCTGGGCAATCTTGAAAGGATTTAGCTCACTCATTTTACCTCACTCCTTGTATCTGATAGATCGTTTAGGGTTGGGCTTCTTGACAAGGCAGTCGCCCACTGCCTGTGTGCGTGTGTGGCCTCATTCGGCCTGGGGAGACAAAAAAATATACCCGATCTGTCACCTCCTCGCGCGCGGGTATACCTCGGCAAACAAGGAATTGCCACGCTGCAATCCTCTATTCGTGTGCGGATACGATGGCACATGTTCGTAAACACAACTCACAGAACGAGACCGGCTTGAATGCCTGCCTTGTGCTACGGGGCGATTATAGCCCAAGCCGGTCTAATGTGCAAATTATCACAGGTGGTTTGCAGCAGATGCATTCCGGTCAGGTGCGGTCTCGATAGAAGCAAATCAACGCCGCCAGGTCTCCAGGCCGGTGCCCTATCCTGGTCGCTCTCGGCGTTGTGGGTCAGCTGTTGCGGGAGGGAGCTGCCGTCAGCATTGATAACATAGATGTCAACATAGCCGCCGAGGTTGGAGCGGAAGGCTATTTGAGTTCCATCGGGCGACCAGGGTGATCATCTCACCGTGACAATCACGGAATGCCAAACTGATCTGCTCAGGTCGCTGTTGGTGGCCCGATGCCCCCAGTGGCCAACTGTACAATCCGCGCATTGCATTAACCAACGTCCTTTCTTAAAAGTGCACCGAAATGAGTGATTCCGAATCAGATAGCGACAAGCTATACTGAAGAGCTACATCAACTCATGGAGGTGACCTCATGTGTGCCCAGGAGGAGATCGATGGCCTCGTGCGCTAATGGCGGCGACGCAAGCCAGGAATGAGCAACGCGCTCCACTATCACAGTGGGGTGAGAACTTGAGCGATGGCTGTGGACAGCATGGACGACTCGCAGCCGGCGGCGACTTGTCTACAGTGCCCACAGCCCTCTAACGGTGGGCTTGTTGAGCCAACAGATTGCGTCCAGAGGATCAGAGCAAA
>JASFHU010000315.1:0-5747 GCA_050123055.1 Anaerolineae bacterium | reverse complement strand
GTGGCGATGATGTTTGCTTCTCCGTCGAGCTTGACCAGATCGGCGTGGATGGCCACGTGGCGTGTCTGATCACCGCCCCAACGGTGGTCCAACTCGTCCTTCAAACTACAATTGACCAGCGCGCCCTGGCGGTGCTCCGCGAACTCTCGCCTGCAGGGGAACTTGCCTACATCCGGTTTGTCCTTGTTCTTTTTGGGCTCGGGTGGCTCCTCGCCGGCATAGATCTGGGTTTGACTCAGCCGCCAGTCACCGTCGATCTGAAACTCTACCATAAAGTTGTCACGGGTGTTCCAGAATTCGGCCGTGCCCATTGAGATGCCGTCCTCGTCTAGCAGGCTGGCCTCCTGGCGCACGACCTGAAAGCCAAAGGGGGCACTGCTGTCGGCGTTCACCAGGGCGGCGACGCTGAGCAACAACACCACAGGGATCAGTATCAGTTTCCGTACCATTTCATCTGCCTCCTTGCTCATCGCTGAGCTGTGATCATGCACTGACCGAATCCAAGAATGCATCTGTTCCTGACCCTACTGCCAACGATGTCTCAATCGTGTGTGGTTGCTTCACCCCCTTTCGGCAAATGAGCCTGCGGCAAGTTGACTTGCGACAGGTGAACTTGTGGCGAGTGAACTCGCTTGGCGGTTTCGGCCTTCACCACCTGATACAGTTCATTCATGGTTGGGGTCGGGTGTTGCTGGCTGTTGAGTACGATGATTCTGCTGCAAGCCGGATCGAGCCCCATAAGCTGTATGCCGGGTTGCTGGCTTAGAAGGGGAAGGATCGCTGTCGATGTTGGTGTCCCCAGCTCAAAGATAACCAGATCGGGTTGGAGGGTTTTCAGGTGTTCCCTGATGTCGACCACGTCGGAATCGACTCGAATCGTTCCCGGCATCTCTCTGTCCACCAGACTGACAGCTATGCCGTCCATCAGCAAAGAACCTCCCAAGAGCACGACAAGCGGTCGCCGTTCCATTCGCTGCTCCCGTTGCAGTAGTGTCGATGTCCCCATTGTAGCGCAACCAACGGTGGTGCATCAATCGCTCGTCAAGTCATCGGGGCATGAAAAAAGAGCGATCTTTCGATCGCTCTAGACTCCCTGCTGAACTAGTTCTCGTTAGCCAGGGATTAATTCTATCTGCACAGCGTGCCTACCAGGGGCGTCAGGCGTCTTGACGGATGCTGGTACTGAAGGCGCACTCGCCTATGGCGATGGGCGATCCCTTGGCGAGGGGATCAGTCCTTCGCGCAGGGCGTAAAGCGCCGCTGCGTGGCGGTGGCCAAGGTGGAGTTTGGACAGGATATTGCGCATGTGGCTCTTGACAGTGTGGATGCTGATGACAAGGTCAGCCGCGATCTCTTGGTCGGTGGCTCCCTGGGCCACCAGGCTGAGCACTTCCTGCTCCCGCCGGGTCAGTGTGGTCACTTCACCCTCGGGGATTGGGCGTGCCTGGTGGCTCAGGCGACGGAACTCTTCGAGCATCCGGCCTCCCATGGCCGGCGTGATGGCCGCCTCTCCTCGCACCGCTCCGCGCAACATTGACAGCAGCTCCCGCGAGCGAATGTTCTTCAACAGGTAGCCCTGCGCGCCGCTCTTGATGGCCTCAAACAGCTTCTCGTCTTCATCGCGTACGGTCAGCATCACAATGATGACGTCGGGAAATTCCTCTTTGACCCGCTGCGTGGCCTCCACCCCGTCGCATCCGGGCATGCCAATATCCATCAAGATCAGATCGGGCGTCAGTTTGTGCGCCTTGACCAATACCTCGAGGCCGTCATTGGCCTCCCCAACCACCTCAAAGTCGGGCTCAGCGTTCAGGATATTTGCCAAGCCTTCGCGGAACAGTTGATGGTCGTCGGCCAACAGCACACGTATCACCTGCATGATGCCTACTCCTTCGGATGAGCCAATGTCAACGCCATGAGCGCCCGCGCCAGGACGTTACCAGCCAGACCAGATTTCACCTGCCCGGCTCAGAGTTCAGCGGCCAGCTCAGAGTCACCTGGGTACCGCGTCCCGGTTGCGAATCGATCCTTATCTCGCCTCCGAGGCGGGCCGCCCTGGCCCGCATGATGCTGAGCCCAAAGTGGTCACCGTCCTGTGGAGGGTCTTCAGGATCAAAGCCCCGCCCATCGTCCGCCACCACAACCTCGATCAGGCCCTCCGGCTGCTCGAGGAGGACGGTGATTTTTCGGGCCTGGGCGTGGCGCTGGGCTTTCAGGAGCGCCTCTTGTACCACCCGCAAGACCTGCTCCAGGTCGCCCGGCGGCAGGTACAAGGGTTCCGGTAGCCGGCCGCAAAGATCGGTCGGTGGTCCACTATTCTCAGCGAACCCTTTGACTGCCTGGCCCAGCGCTTCCTGCAGCGACTGGCGAGGCCGTGGACTCTGTTGCAGACTGGCAATTGAGCGGCGGACGTCGTGGCTGGCCCGGCCAATGGCTTCCTGTATCTGAGCCAGTTCATCCGGCACCTGCTGGATCTGTTGCTTTTCCAGGAGTTGGGCTGCCCGATCGGTCTTTAGACCGACGTAGCTCAGCGTCTGGGCCAACCCGTCGTGCATCTCGGCGGCGATACGCTGGCGTTCCTCGAGCGCTGCGGCCCATTCAAGCTGTTTGTGCAGGTGGGCGTTTTCCAAGGCCACGGCTGCCCGATCCATAAAACCGTTCAACAGCTCGACCTCGTGGGATAGCCACCGCCGGGTCCTGTGTGGCTCCACCAGGAGCAGAAACCCGAGGGGCTTGCCAGTGCCCCACACGGGAAAGCAGAGCATCGCTCTAAAGCCTAAACCTGCGCGCCAGAGGTCCCGGACGCGGGGATCTTTTTGTGCGTCTTCTATACAGATGGGCTGGTGTTGGCTGACGAGCTGCGATGGAAGAGGGCTCTCATCGATTTTCAACCGGCTCATCTCGGGTCGCTGGTTGTCTGTACCGTAGCTGGAGACTCTCACAGCTTCCTCGAGCCCTTCACCCCATTGATAGAGGTAGCTCAGGGGGCAGTCCACCAGTTTGGCTGACTGTTGGGTGATCTGGTCCGAGATTTCGGCGGGGTCAAGTGTAGAGCTGAGGAACACGCTGACCTCGTGCAGGAGCGCCATCCCCCCAGCCCAGCGCTCCGTCTCGCGATACAGCCGTGCGTTACCGACGGCCATACCGATCTGTTGCCCGATGGCCGCCAGCAGATCGATCTCTTGGGGCGCAATGGTGACCATCTCCTGGGCACCCAGGGTCAGTGCGCCCAGCGCCCGGCCCTGTGACACCAGCGGCGTGCTGACCATCAGCCGGTGACCGTTTTCGCCGGCGGAGGGATCTCGAGCCTGCCTGGGAGTTTCTCTCACATTGACGACAATCGGCTTCAGGTCGATCACAGCACGCTCAGAGATCTCTTGGCAGAGGCGCTGGTGCCTTTCATCCCTCATCCAGGGACTGACAGATCCTTCCTGCTCCATCCGCAACACCAGGCGCCCGTCATCGGGGTCCCGGAGATAGATGCGGCCCGACTCCATGCCGAGCACCGCCAGTGCCCTTTCCAGGGCAGCATCCAGAATGGTGGGCAGATCCAGCGACTGGCTGATGGTGGCGGCGATGGCGTTTTGAGCTGCAAGCTCGGCGTTGCGCCTCGCGGTCTCTGCTTGAGCCTGTTTCCGCTCCTTGATCTCCGATTGGAGCTGTTGGTTGGCGCTTGTCAGCTCGGTAGTGCGCTCGGTGACCAGTTCCTCCAGGTGGTCCCGGTAGGCTCGAAGGGCGTCTTCTGCCTGCTTCTTTTCGATCGACTGCTCGCGGAAATAGACATAGCCGAACAGGGGAACGGCCAGGATGTGCAAGCTGTTGCCGATGGGGCAGAATACGTGACTATGCTGCCAGCTTGTGAAAAAGTTGAGCAAAAGGAAGAATTCGGACAGAAAGAGGAAGGAAAAGGCCACCAAGACCACGTTGCGCAGCCAGCCCCGTTTCCTGATGAGGACAATCATGGCGATGGCGATAGAGATCATTGCCAGGAAATGCATGAGCCAGGCCGGCCAGGTCTGGTGAAACCGGGTCCCCGGGACGGTGGCCAGTTGTCCGGGCCACCACAAAAAGGTGGCCAAGAAACCCAAGGCCGTGGCCCCGAGCCCGATCCGTAGATAGCGACGAGCCACGACAGCATCGTCCAGGACGTAGCGCAGATAGGAGCCGGCGATGACGACCACAGATGCCAAGCCCAGGGTGTGTTCTACCGGTTCCAGAACGATGCACAGCATGTCGTGGGCGGTCTTGTTCCAGACGTGGATCGAGGCGGAGGTGAACATGAGCAGCTCGCGGAAGAGGGCAAGGCCAAAGCCCCAGACCAGCAGCTTTTCGCGCGGCCGATCCGCATGTCGCTGCCTCGACCAGGCGACGATCAATAGGATGGCCCACATGATGGCTGGCAGCCCAAAGCGCACAAAGTTGTTTTAGGGCGCGCCAGGCCCGCCTGCAAACTGGCTCAGGATCCGGAGTATCAAGTCTGGAATCTGGTGCACCTGGTCCTCCCTCGCCGACTAGATAGGACGGACTGCTGCCATGGGGGCGAATGCTACCGCGATGATGGCATATGACATGCAACGATGCAGTTCGAAAAGTGCCTGCCCAATGGGTGACAATGGGAAAGGAAACTGTCTATGCAAGTGCTATGTGAGTAGTATGGGTTGAATGGTAACATGAAAACGGGATATTGTCAAGTATCTTGGTGACAGCCTAACCAGATGCGGACACAAGCCAGATTCGGATTTGACGAACGGTGTGACTTGTGGTATAGTCTGTCGCGCATTTGGGGGCGTAGTGTAGTGGTGAACATGCCGGCCTGTCAAGCCGGAGATCGCGGGTTCGAATCCCGTCGCTCCCGCTCCAGCAATAGTGCATCAAGGGGAAGAACGATTCAGTTGGCTGGATAGCTACTAGCGATCGTCCCTTGACAAAGGCTGCTGCGACTGCAGATCGCAGCAGTCTTGCTTTTTCTGGATATGAATGTGCTTGCGACCACAAATGGTCAAAATCCGACAGGTACGAACCCGCTGCCAGTATAACATCTTTCGGAAGAGGATGCAAACCGGTCAGCGCCACCTGTGCCGCCCACTTCTCCTCCAAGTACCGGCCCCGGTCGATGTCCCCTGCCAGGTAGAGCTCCCGCGCCCGCACCAGCCGCTCTTGCAGTGCCTGTTCTTCTTTCTCGACTTCGGCTTGGTCTTCCGGTGGATGCAGGAACTCGACCAGTCGTTCTTGCCAGTCGTCGGGCAACCGGCATCTCCGGATCAAGTCCACGAGTTGGCTTTCGACCTCCTCGGCGCGGACCGTCTTCTGCGGGCAGTCACCCCGGCGCTCGGCGCGGGTCGAGTCGCGGTAGTAGCGGATCCCCCCATTGGCCGCGAAACCCCACATCTGCCGCTGGCACTCGGCACAGCGCACGATGCCCGACAGAGGATACAGGCGCGGCGTCCCCTGCTCATTGCGCCTACGATGTGCCGCAAAGTGACGCAGTTCGAGCGCATCCTCAAAGGTCTCTCTGCTGATCAGCGCCGGATGTTTCCCCTCGACACAGTAGTCATAGTCCTCGCGTTTGCGTTTCCGCCCCTCGTCGTCGGTGCCATAGTAGACCACATCGCCGGTGTAGAACCGGCGCAGCAGGACCTCCCGAACCGAACTCTTGCTGAGCGGACCTGGTGGATAGCGCCCCGGTATGCCTTTGCTGCGAAAGGCAACTTCCTCGCCATTCGGCAGGCGATGGCGGTGGCAGTTCA
>JASFHU010000314.1:0-5749 GCA_050123055.1 Anaerolineae bacterium | reverse complement strand
GGATCGCCACCAGCGCAATCACCAGCCCCAGGCCCAGCAAACCGGCAAAGATCCAGCCTCGCCGCGCCGGATTGGCCCTACTCAGCCGGCCGGCCACCAGCCACATCCCGGCCAGCAACAGGGCACCCAGGACCGCGATCCAGGATGAGCGCGAGATGGTCATGACCAGTCCAAAGGCAACCAGGACCAGTGAGACAAGGCCGAGGCCAAGGGCCAGCCACAGGCCTGCCGGCCTGGGTTGGGGTGCCTCCCTCAGGTCACGCCTGGCCCTCACCACGACCAGCCCGGCAAAGGGCAACAACATGGCCAGGGTTCCACCGGCCACGTTGGGGTTGGGGTGGGGGCCTGGCAGCGGCGGCAGTGGCGGCTGCAGAGCCTGTCCCAGGCGGGCCAGGAAGTCGATCTTTGTGGCATAGGCTTCCCAGTCGTGCGTAAGCAAAAAGTGCGCGGCCACGCCTGCGCCAAACAAGGCCAGGTACCAGGCCCGCAGTCTGCCGGCAGACTCGGCGTTCGCCAGGGCATAAAAGACAAACACCCCGCCGACGATCATCCAGAACCTGCCCCATGCCGCCTCCCGGTCGTATGCGGCCCATATCCCCACCACCGCGGTCAGCAGAAAGAGCACCAGCGGCACGTCGAAAACAGTGCGCCGGCTCAGCCGGCCGGTCAGCGCGAAGCGGATGAACCACGGGGCTGCGACTATCGCCAGCGGCCACCACTGGTGCGACGCATACCACAGCCCACCCGCAATGGTCACACAGACCAGGTCGAGATAGGGTAGCCAGCTCGGCGCAGCTCTGTCGTGCTCAGACATCATCCTGTCGAGGTAACGGGCTGCAGCCTGGGGTTGAGCCCAGGATGCAAAGAGCTGCCCAGCCCAGCGGGCAAGGGAACGACAGTCTATACCTTTCAACGAGCACGATTTCCACGCTTCTGCATTGGAAAAGTACTATTCACCAGATCTCTATATCTGTTCTCTGACTTGGTACCAAAACGCTCCACCATTCTGGCATAATCCTCCTCCAGGGGGATCGGAGAATCACGTCAGCTATCCGGGGATACCATTGCCTCTTTGTCAGGCTCGCTTCTCAGTTGGTTCCGGGCTGCAGCGCACTATAGTGAAGGGGGCCTCATCTGGAGGTATGAGCGCCAAACACGCGAATGGGGTCTGCCAATGCAATACACCCAGTGCCGGTTCGTATGGCGTTAAGTTTAGTACTTCCCTACTCCACTACATATCAGAGTATAACAGAATTTCGTACTTTGTCAAATCCGGCTGTAACAATTCTCAAAATGGGAGGTTTCATAGCGAGTCATCCCCTAACTCTGGCACGTTGGAACCACCGATCCTTGCAGTTGGTTCTGGATCACGGTGTCTGCACGCCTCGTGAACCAATGGGCTACCGTGCCCAACTTGGATCGCTATCTCGAGAGGGACTCTGGACCAGGAGCACGGGCTCGCCGCCGCCCAGAGGTATGGCCCAGATATCGGCCGCGTCCTGCAGGTCGCTGCGGCCATTGTTGTTCGAATCGCGCACCTGGGCAAAGGCGATCCACTGGCTGTCAGGCGACCAGGCCGGCGTCATCACCCACTGGCTCTGTGTCAACTGGCGCAGGCCTGAACCATCGGCCTGGGCAACCCACAGATCGCCTGCGTCCTCCTCGTCGGCCACCCCGTTGCCGTTCGTGTCGGCCGCGTTCCGTATGAAAGCGACCCACCTGCCGTCGGGCGACCAGGTGGGCTGGATGTCGCAAGCAGGACCTCCGAGCCACAAAGAGCGCCCGCTGCCATCACCGTTCATGACATAGAGATCCCAGTCACCGCTGCCCTTGAATCCCTCGGCAAAGATGATGCGGCCGTCAGGCGACCAGTCGGGCCACTGGTCTTCGGCCACAGTGTCTGTCAGCCGCGATAGCCCACCGTCAGGACCTCTAACGTGGATCTCAGAGTTGGCCACCCCTTCGGTGGTGCCCGTCGTCGCAAACGCCAGCCGCTGGCCGTCGGGCGCCCAGCGCGGATAGTCATCCCAGGCAGGGGTCGACAGGAAACGGGTCTGCCCCCCTCCGTCGCCATTCATGGCCCACGTGTCATAGCCTTCCTGACGATTGCTGGTAAAGGCGATCCTGCTCCCATCGGGCGTCCAATCGGGAAGCCAATCGTTGAACTCATTGTTCGTGAGCCGCATTAGATTGCCACCAGCCAGGTTGACCACATAGATTTCGGGATTGCCATCGCGCCAAGATGTGAAGGCCAGCCGGCCAAACTGGGGACCGGCCGGTTCGTCCATCGGTGGCGGGTTGGTGGCGGTGGCCGGAACAGGAGTCGGGGTGGGGGGCGGGCCGGTGGCGGTGGCCGGGGCAGAAGTCGGGGTGGGTGGCGGGTTGGTGGCGGTGGCGGGGGCAGAAGTAGGGCTGGGTGGCAGGGTAGTTGGGGTCAGTTCCTCCGGAGTACTGGCTGGCGCAGCCGCCGTAGCCTCCTGCGTCTGGCCTCCATACGAGTACGACGGAGCAGCTTCCGTGGGCGACGATGTCCCCAAGGCGACGACCTCGGCGGTGCCGGAGGCGGGGGGTTCCTCGCGCACGTCGCCTCCAATCCCCGGGAGCGGAAAGCAACTGGCGCTCTCGAGCAGGACCGAATGGTCAGGATTGGCCACCACGACGCACAGCTCGGTAGCTTCCGCGGGCCGACCTGCCACTGCATAGCCGGTAAAGGGTGACGGTCCGCCATAGGTGAGCCGGTCACCTGTACCCGACAGCCCTATCTGCTCCGGAGAAAAGATGTTGAAGAAAAAGTGGAGATGTGTCCCCGGAATCTTTTCGGTAAAGCCTGCGGTCAAATAGTCGACCACGTACCGGTTCTCCTGATCAGTGGTGATCTGTTGAATAACGACGGACGGGCTCGACGTAGCAGCAGGCAGTGGTGGTGCCTCGACGAGGGACAACGTACTGATATCGCCACTCACCTGGGCAGCGTCCGTCGGCAGCCAGCAAGCGTCCGCTGGGTCCTCTGGGTGGACCACGTTCCACCAGGCTTCGTCGGCTGAAATACCCAATACCTGAAGCCGCTGGCCCTCACCAAGCTGTGCGACGGCCGGATAGTCGGTGGCGGGTCCCAAGAGGCAGTTTGCATCCCTGGCGAGCGCCAGCACCACGCCAGTCCCGGCCGCTGGCGTGCTCGTTGGCTCCTCACCCCCAGAGCCCAAGAACGGCCCTGCCAGGAGCACACCGGCCGCCACGACAGCCAGGAGGATCGCGGCGCCTACGATCCACAGCATGACCCGCGATCTCTGCCACCAACTCGAGGCGTCGCCGGCGGACACCGCATTACCTCCAGAGGCTGCGAACATTGGCTCAGTTTTGGCTTGCGAGGGAGCCGGTGCCGGCTCGGAGGCCCGAGGCTGCTCGATCTGGTCGGGCAGTGAGACGGCACTCTCGACCTGCGCAGCAGGCGTCTCAATGCCAGCCTCGATCTGATCCTGGACCACTTTCAGGGCAGCCGTCATCTCGGCCATCGAGCCGTATCGGTCATCGCGATCTT
Source organism: Anaerolineae bacterium (assembly GCA_050123055.1). Lineage (GTDB taxonomy): Bacteria > Chloroflexota > Anaerolineae > JAAYZQ01 > JAAYZQ01 > JASFHU01. Next base: position 2,211 of record JASFHU010000314.1, on the reverse strand, counting down.
TGGCCAGTGACTTCTCGATCACCGCGGTCAGGCCTTCGGGGAGATCGGGCCGCAGCCTACGCAGATCCGGTACCGGCTCTTGAAGGTGCATCATCATCAGGGTCATCGCCGAATCGGCATCGAAGGGCGGCTGCCCGCTGACCATCTCGTACAGCGTAACCCCCAGTGAGTAGAGATCCGACCGGGCATCGGGTACTTTGCCCCGGATCATCTCCGGTGGCAGGTACAAGGCCGTGCCGAGCACCGCGCCGGTGGCCGTATGTCGCTCGGACCCGGTGATCTTGACGATACCAAAATCCATCAAGATCGCCTGGCCCTGCGTGTCAAGCATGATATTGGCCGGCTTGATGTCGCGATGGATCATGCCATGCAGGTGGGCGTATCCGACCGCGTCGCAGATGTTGAGGGCGTATCGTATGGCCTCGGCCGTAGGAATCCGCCGGTTCGCCTCGTTCAGCCGCTGCAGCCGATCTTGCAGAGTCTCGCCGGGGAGAAGCTCCTGCACCATGTAGTAGAGGTCGCCATCGTGATTGAAATCGAAAACCTGAACGATGTTCGGGTGCCGAAGCTGTGCCACGGCAGCGGCTTCCTCTTCGAACCTGACCAGGAACCTGGGATCATCAGCCAGGTGGGTATGGATCGTCTTGACGGCCACGACGCGCCTCAAGTTGGGGTCGTAGGCTTTGTAGACGGCCGACATGCCGCCCTGGCCCAAGAGATCATCGATCCTGTAGCGTTCTCCCAGAACCTGCCCGCTCAGGTTGTTACGGTCCATCAGTCCTTTGTCCTCCTCGTGCCAAATCGCCTCACTATAAGGGGGGATGGTCTCACCAAGTTGGCCCTCGGGGTACAGGCGGTCTTTCTCCCCTTCCAACTGCACAGTATACCACAGCTACATTTATTGGTCAAGAAGTAATTATAATAATCTTGTTAAGGATCGGTATGTGAGCCGGCAGCCGGGCAAAGGACCCAAGCCCCTCTTATACTCTGCAGGGGGGCTCAGCAATTATCGACTGGATCAGCTCGGCAGCAGCCTGAATCTGTGCCTCGCTACCGGTAATCCCCAACCAGGACGCGCCCTCTGCGCCATAGATGCCGCCAGCCGCAACGAGGCGGGCCTCGGCACCTGTCATCAGCTTGATCGCATCTAGCTCGGTGAAAACCTCGCCAGGCATGGGCAACAGGCGAGGTCCCTTTGCTCCAGGCGCGCTACATAGTCCGGCCAGAGCGTTCACGTCTTCAAAGACACGCTTTTCCAGGCCCACAGGCACGATCAACCGCACCCGCCGGCCGACCACCGCCGCGAGCGCCGCGAGTACCGTGCCTCCCTTGGGATGACCGATCTGCACAGCACCCTGACCGCGATGGTCGAACGCATTGGCCCCCTTGAGGACGACGTCGCCGGCCTGCAGGTCATCGGCTACATCAAAGATCGTCTGGCCCTGCTGCCACTCGCCGTTGCGCAAGACCACGTCGCCCGCAAAGTCGGCCTTGATGGCCCCGCCCCCAGGAGCCACTGTCAGGCCACGCCGAAAACCCTGGCGCGAAAACCCTTCGGCCTGCCCCAACGCCTGGAGGATTTCTTCGGCCACGTAGCCGTTGGTCGTGCCGGCGATGATGACCAGGGTACCCGTTTTGAGCACAGGCTTAATGTGAGGGTGCATAGCCATGGCCTTGCCGATCAGACGCTTGCCCATCGCAGGGGTTACACAGAACTGTTTCATTTTACTCTCTCCTTGTTCTCACTTTGCTGGATTCTGGCGATCTCTCCATCCCAAGTTCCTGCACCTAGATGGCGTTCGCCGTCATTCATGGCCGGAGTATACCACAACCCAGCATGAAAGTGCACAGCAGGCTCTGGGGAGGGTTACGGATGCAGAGAATATGGGTTAGTCTGCATGGTAGGGAGATGCAGACTCGGTAGGGCATCTGTCCGGCGGTGTCATAGCTGCAAAAAGACGAAATGGGCCCGCCAGACGATGCCTACTCCCGAACCCAGCCATAGTGTTCGGGTTCAAACTTTAGCACTTGCTCAAAGACATGCAAGTGGTCAAACAGTTCCTCTATGGGTATAGGCTCCTTACGGCTCTGCCGCCAGACGGCCCGATCCAGAGTCCCCATGACCAGATACTCGTTGCCAACTTTGGAAGGGTCACGCTCGGAGAAAAGGAGCGTCAGCTGCGTCTCGATCTCGTCCTGGTGGGCAATGAT